>JANNBD010000100.1:0-9079 GCA_031385105.1 Chamaesiphon sp. OTE_78_metabat_374 | reverse complement strand
CACGGACATGAAGATCATATCGGTGGCATTCCTTATCACCTCAAACAGTTTGATATCCCAATTATCTATGGCCCTCGACTCGCGATGGCTCTATTACAGGGTAAATTGGAAGAAGCTGGCGTAGCAGACCGCACTAAAATTAAGACAGTCGCCCCCCGTGATATCGTCAGAATTGGCGAATCATTCTTTGTTGAGTTTATCCGCAATACTCACTCGATCGCTGATAGCTTCACTGTCGCGCTTCACACTCCTGTCGGCGTAGTGATCCACACCGGAGATTTCAAATTCGACCATACTCCAGTAGATGGCGAAGCGTATGACTACGCTAAACTAGCTGAACATGGCGAAAAAGGTGTGTTGTGTCTGATTAGTGACTCTACCAACTCCGAGATACCAGGTTTCACACCATCCGAGCGTTCCGTATTCCCAAATCTTGAACGGTTTATTAGCACCGCGAAAGGACGAGTAATGGTGACAACCTTCTCATCCTCCGTTCACCGGATCAACATGACGATCGAGATCGCCATGAAGTACAATCGGAAAGTCTGCGTTGTCGGTCGATCGATGCTCAACGTCATCGCTCATGCTCGGAACCTCGGCTATATCAATTGTCCCGATAACGTCTTTGAGCCGCTCCAATCCGCCAATCATCTCCCCGATAATCAAGTTCTGGTCTTAACTACCGGATCTCAGGGTGAAACCTTAGCTGCGATGACGCGGATTGCTAATGGTCAACATCGCCAAGTGAAGATTCGCAAGGGCGACACGATTCTATTCTCAGCGAACCCAATTCCAGGCAACACCATCGCCGTAGTCAACACGATTGACAAATTGATGATGCAGGGTGCCAACGTCATCTACGGTCGCGATAAGGGGATTCACGTTTCTGGACATGGTTGCCAGGAAGATCAGAAATTGATGTTGAGTCTGACTCGCCCTAAATACTTTATCCCAGTTCACGGCGAACACCGGATGTTGATCAAACATTCTCAAACCGCTCAAAGTACGGGTATTCCAGCAGAAAACATGGTGATCATTGATAACGGTGACATCGTTGAACTAACTGAAAATAGTATCTGTAAAGCTGGTAAAGTACCGTCAGGAATTCAACTAGTCGATAACGCTGGCATCGTCCATGACCAAGCACACGTCATGGAAGAGCGCAAGCAGCTTGCTGGTGATGGTGTCGTCACTGTTGCTCTAGCGATCGGTCTAGATGGTAAGATGATGGTCACACCTCAGGTCAACCTTCGAGGAGTGGTGACTGCGGTAGAGCAATCATTGATTTCAGCATTGATTAAAAAGACAATCGAGAACTGCTTGATCGATCGATGGGACAGATTCTCCCGTAAGTTTGAGTCGGGTCAAAGTGAAATCGATTGGGCTGGACTGCAAATCGAACTAGAATCAGCTCTCCAACGCTTGGTGCGTCGTGAATTGCAAAGCAAGCCATTATTGGTACTGATGATGCAGACTCCAGAAGATGGTTCGACTCCACGTAAAGCTAGTGTCGGTGCAAGTGCTACTACCAAGGATCTGGTCGGTGCCGGAGCTAGTGCTAGTCCCGCCCCCATCGGTCGTCGCAAGCAACGTTCTACGGCAAAGGTTTAGGCTTAATCTATGATGAGTCAGTCAATCTGTTACTCGTTAATTTAGAAAACAGAAATTCAGGATAGGAGCAACTTATAGCTCCTATCCTGAATTTTTTTAAGTCATCCAAATCCCAATCCGATAGTGGGAATGCGAAGATGGTTAAAATTACCGTTCGATATCTTCAACAAATTTAGGAATAGCAGCCGTAAGAACTTCATTTCCAGTTGCCGTTACCAGCACATCATCTTCGATCCGCACCCCAATGCCTTTCCAGCAGTCATCGATCTTGGGTTGCCCTTCAGCAGCTTCAATGTCTGGTGAAATATAAATTCCTGGCTCGGCAGTAATCACATTCCCTGGTTGAAATTGATACCAGGTTTCAGCACCATGCATGTAGATACCCGCATCATGGACATCCAATCCCAGCCAGTGTCCAGTACCATGCATGTAGAAGTTCTTATATTTACCTTCTTCAATCAGAGTATCAACGGCACCACATAGGAGTCCGAGATTAACTAAACCTTCAGTGATGATTTGGACAGATGTATGGTGAAAGTCTTTCCAGGTAGTTCCAGGTTTCACTTGCTCGATGCTTGCCATCTGAGCATCTAATACTAGTTCGTAGATAATTTTCTGTTCACTGGTAAATTTGCCATTCACAGGGAAAGTCCGGGTAACATCGGAGTTGTAGTAGCCAACAGCGCAACCTGCATCGATGAGCAGCAAATCACCATCTTTGAGTTCGCTATTATTTTCGATATAGTGCAAGACACAAGCATTTGAGCCACTGGCAACAATTGAAGGGTATGCTACTCCCATTGCCCCATGCTTGCGGAAGATGTATTCGATTTCGGCTTCGATTTCATATTCATTCACGCCTGGTTTGGCAAACTTGCGGGCGTGATTGTGGGCGATAGCGGCGATTCGCGCTGCTTCCCGCATTAAATCTAGTTCAGCCGGACTTTTGATCATCCGTAGCGGGTGGAGTGTCAGGAAAGGATCCTCGATCGCGATCGGTCCCGTTCCTCGTTTACCATAGGATCTAAGTAGACGTTGCCAATGTTTAATCACCTTATTGTTTAGCTGTTCATCCCGCCCCATGTGATAGTAGATTTTGTCCCCTTTCTCCAGATATTGGGGCAGCTTCTCATCAAGTTCGCTAATTAGGTAGGCTTCATCCGCGCCATATTCAGCTTTAGCGGCTTCAATTCCCACCCGATATCCAGTCCAGATTTCCTTTTCCCGTTCCTTCGGCTGAACAAAGATCACAAACTTGTGTTCGGGGTGATGGGGGGCGATGACGGCGACTGCATTGGGTTCATTGAAGCCAGTCAGATAGTAGAAGTCACTCTCTTGACGATAGACATATTCAACATCATTGTGCATCACAGCCATCGGTGCGCTCCCGAAAATTGCGGTACCGCTGCCGATTTTTGCCATTAACTGTTCCCGACGCTGGCGGTATTCTGCTTGCATGAACTTCTATACTTAATACTGACTAGATCAATTATAACAATCCTGATTTAATTAGTTTACCGATGAAATCATTACACCGTCCCGATCTGTTCTGTTGGTCTGAGTTTGATAGAGATCGCAATGTTGATTTTCATAGTATTGCCTGGATTCGACCAGAAGGGAACGTTCTAGTCGATCCTTTACCCCTATCCGAGCACAATTGGGCGCATTTACAGTCATTGGGTGGTGCTGCATGGATTGTGATTACCAATTCCGATCACATCCGTGCCAGCCAGGAAGTCGCTGAGAAAACTGGTGCTCAGATCGCGGCTCCAAGGGGCGAACAATCGACTTTCCCGATTCCAGTACAGCGGTGGTTAGGCGATGGCGATGTCTTCGCTCCAGGACTGACTGTGCTGGAATTACACGGCTCGAAAACTCCTGGGGAATTGGCTTTCCTGCTCGAAGAAACCACGCTGATTACTGGCGATTTAGTCAGAGCGCATCAAGCTGGCTCGTTGATGTTATTACCCGATCCTAAGTTGATCGATCGATCCTTGGCAATAGCTTCAATACGACGATTAGCTCAATTAACCAAAATCGAAGCTGTACTCGTCGGCGATGGTTGGCAAATCTTTCGTGATGGACATACTTATCTGCAAGAATTACTCGATTAGAGATCGTACTATCTATTTACATAGCAGTGTAGAATGGCTCAAGCAAGTAATTTTGGTATATACTATAAATGCGCTTTGAGTGAGACGAGAGCAAAGCTGAGTCAAATGCGTGGAAACATGGCATCACCTTCGAGGAAGCTGTGACAGTTTTCGCGGATCCTTATCTCCTGTTTGCAGAAGATTCTCAGCACTCCGATGAAGAAGAACGGGAATGGGCGATGGGAGCAACTGAAAATGGCTCGATTGTTGTGGTTGTCTTTACGATGCGGGACAAGCAGATTAGGATTATTAGTGCGAGAATAGCTACAAAGAGGGAGTCTCAAGGATATGAATCAGGAATCTGAGTTTCCGTTTGAAAGAGCAAGACGAGTCACATCAGCAGAAAGCCAAGAATTTAGATCTGCAATTGTCGAACAGTTTGGAATCGATCTCAAAAAACGTGGTCGTCCAATTAAACAGGACGAAGAAAAGTATGCGCCGATTTCGATTCGACTTCATCCTAAAATTATAGTTTGGGCGAAAGAAGAAGCCAAGCAAAGAGGGATTGGTTATCAAACAGTAATTAATGAAGTGTTATTGGCGCAAATTAGCTGATCGATCTTTAGCAATAGCTTCAGTACGGCGATTAGCTCAATTAACCAAAATCCAAGCTGTACTCGTCGGTGATGGTTGGCAAATCTTTCACGATGGACATAGTTATCTGCAAGGACTACTCGATCGATGTGAGTGAGTTAGAATCATCAGGAATTTCTTGACTAGCCTTGATTGAATCCCAAGGTAAGTGTGAATGCTGACTCTTGATCTTATTCAATTCATCTAGTGAGCTTAGAATAGAAAGAATTTCTGGATTGCTACGATATGATCTTCCTCAGACAGTAATTGCCAACAGCAGACCAAATGTCAACGAACGGATCACAAGTTTTACAAGTACTAGTATTCCCACGATCTCACTCTCGATCGAGATATCATTTTTAAATAAATTAGCTTGACTTATTTAACTTCTCCTTATGTCAACCACGACGATACCAAGTTGCTAGTCGATCGGGTGAAATACCGATCGAATAACCAATGATAATCGCTTGATTAATTAACGTTGTCTGCCATACTCCCCGCTGAAGCCAACGTCGCGCGGAGGTAATTACAGGCGCAGATAAGATCTCAATTCGCCCTAAACGCTGCAATCTTTTAATTAGGTCAAAATCTTCCATAATCGGCATTTCCATAAAACCACCGACGCTTCTAAATGTCTCTGCTGTGAGAAAAATTGCCTGATCGCCATAGGGCATTTGTCGCCATTTTGATCGCCAAGCTACCAGGCGTTCGATCCATCTTAGGCTCGGCATTGAGTCATCAATTTGGAGCGTAAAAGCTCCCGCTATGGGTGGGGTTTTAGATTCTCTCAGTGGTGGATACATGGTCGATCGCACCATCTGTTCAAAGCCTAATGGCAAAATGGTATCGGCATGAAGAAAAAGCAGGATCTCACCCGTTGCAGCCTTTGCACCGACGTTCATTTGATGGGCGCGTCCCTTGGGGGAAGATAAAACTCGCACGCCCAGTTGTTGTGAAATTTTGACGGTGTTATCGATCGAACCCCCATCGACAAGAATCACTTCTACATTTGCAAGGTTAAGAAGATTGGTGAGGATTTTAGTGATTGTGGCTGCTTCATTGAGGGCGGGAATAACGATCGAGATTTTGGCTGGGGCGAGGTTTTGGGTGAGGATGGATAAATCTTCAGGTCGATCGATATCGGTAAGGTTAGGCAGATAGCCAATAGATAAATTCAGGCGGTTGGCGATGGCAACAGTTTGCTGAAATACTCGATCGGTACTCCAGTCGATATCGACAAATAATTCGGGGTGATATTCGCGTATCCCAATTAGATAGTAACCCCCATCAACTGCGCCCCCTAGCACTAGATCTTGTCCTGCGTCGAGTAAGTCAAATGCTTGAGCGAGGATACCTGTTGTTAATTCTGGACAATCTGTTCCGACTAAAACTACTGAAGAATTTTGCTGACAAACTGCTGCAAACGATCGATCCATCCGCTCACCAACATCACCATCACCTTGAGACTGATAGACTAAATCCGATCCCAGCCAATCGGACATTTGCTGGTAATTAATACCATCAAAATGAACCGCAATCTTGACAGGTAAATCGTTTTGCAATGTGCGAGATCGATCGATTAGCTGATTTGCCATTTGGCGGTGGATCTGGGCGGCACCAATTGCACCCACCGTTGGAATCAGTCGAGTTTTGACTTTGCCCGGAGTAGGATAACGGGTAAAGATAATTAAGGTGCGATCTATGTTTTGATCCAAGATGTAAGTTTAGCTCACTGTTGTGACTGGTATTTGAGCTTGAATCATGCTGTTAGACATTTTTTTGCGACCCTCTTGATGAATTTCTGATTTTCTTAACTTATCACTAATGGATGCGACCATTGATACCGCAATTGCATCAGACTTAACCTTAGCGTATTGTCCGGTTGGTTGATACCCAGGTACCAAGTCATGAAGTACCGAGACACAGGCAGTGACTTCACAATCGGCGGCGGCATCGAGGAGGGTGATAAGTTGAGGTTCTAGTTGCTGCCAGCCTAATTTGGCTTCACGAGCACAGAAGATCTTAGGATGTCCAGTTGGCAAGGCAGCATCACAATCGATTAGCAGCTCCTCATAGATTTTTTCACCAGGACGTAAGCCTGTGACTTCAATTTTGATGTCCTTCTCAGGCTCCAAGCCGTGTAAGCGAATCATTTGAGCCGCAAGATCGTAGATTTTGACGGGTTCGCCCATGTCAAGCAGGAATACTTCGCCACCTTTAGCCATTGCCCCAGCCTGGATTACCAGTGTGGCAGCTTCAGGAATGGTCATGAAATAGCGGGTGATGTCCGCATGGGTGAGGGTGATTGGCTTGCCCGCCGCAATTTGTTCGCTAAAACGGGGGACAACTGAGCCGCTGCTACCGAGCACATTCCCGAACCGCACCATTGTAAAACAGGTGTTGTGGGTAGGTAAATCAGCCAATCCTTGGAGGACTAATTCAGCAACGCGCTTGGTAGCACCCATGATATTGGTGGGGCGGACAGCTTTATCAGTGGAGATCAGGACGAATTTACCGACGTTACATTCGATCGCACATTGAGCCGCAGTCAGGGTACCACTAATATTATTCACCATCCCAGAGATGGGGTTAGCTTCAACGATCGGCACATGCTTATAAGCTGCCGCATGGTAAATAATGTCTACATTATATTTTTTCAGCACTTGCGTTAATGTTTGAGCGTCAGTCACCGAACCTAGACAGGCAACCTTGTGGAGATTGGGATAACTTTCCCCCAGTTCCATATCCATCTGATATAGGGCGAACTCGTGCAGCTCATAGACTAGCAGCATTTTGGGCTGTTGCTTGGCGATTTGACGACAGAGTTCCGAACCGATCGATCCACCACCACCAGTTACCAAGACAACTCGATCGGTAATATCATGTTGGAGCAATTCAGGTCGAGCAGCAATCGCCTTGCGACCTAATAGATCTTCAATATTGAGATCGCGGACTTTATTTACCGAAACATTACCGCTCAATAGTTCGGTGATACTCGGTACCGTTTTGATTGGTACGCCCAAAATCTTCAATCGTTGGGATAGATCGCGGCGACGTTGACCATCGATCGATGGCATTGCCAACAGGATTTCAGCAAACCCGATCGTCGCCTTGAGTTTGAGCAGCTCGGCGGGAGCATATACTCTCGTTCCTTGGACATTTCGACCTTGAAGCTGAGGATTGTCATCGACAAACCCGATTAATTTCTTACCATTTTTGACCGTCAAACCTTGGGCGAGAATGCAGCCAGCACTACCAGCTCCATAAATGACTACTTTACTCATTTCTTTGCCAACATGGTCAATTTGGCGCATTTTGCTCATCAGCAGCCGGATCCCAAACCGAAGAGAGATTGCCAGAATCAAGGTGAGCATCCCATCACTCAATAGCACGGAGTCAGGAATTGTCGAAATTTTCAATAATCGATCGAGTCCCAGGATGATCGCACAACTGGCAGATACAGCCTTGGCAATCGTAAAGATAAACGCGCCATCGGTCGATCTTAGTACTTGTTGGTAAACGCCAAAGTACCAGAACAGTCCTGTCTTAATCGCAATTTCTAATAGGACGAATTTACTTTGATTCAGAATAATCCCCGGCATGAGACTTAATCCATCCTCGAAGCCGATCGCCACACTCATGGCTAGGAGAAATAAACTAATGTCAGCAAGCATCATGACTGCATACTTCCGATCGGTGGAAAACGCATTGATAAGTTTGTTTAGATCGGTATAAAGCTGTGGAGATGCCTTAAATTCTATGTCCTTGAATGGTGAATTAATCATTTACTCAACTTATTTTTGCGAAATTTTCCAAGTGATGTCTATGCAGATCTACTTGTACTTATATCCACTCAGTCGAGTAGTAGATCGGGATGGTTTTGAATTTTGTTCCCATTTTGATGATCTAGGCAGATAGATAGACTGGATGACTGTGGTGTCCTGACTTCCGCCGCTTACGGATTAGCACAAATGGCTGACTATTACTTTCATACTTTTAGCGGTGCGATCGCCAAGAATGGCTGTGATAGCTTGTGTATAAGTTGAAACATTCCAGCCTGGAAAATTCAATTTATTACCCACATCTCAGCTCTAGATCGACAAGATTATGACAGATATTAGATTAGGTCAAAGTATTTCAGCTTCTTTCGCCAGCAGCAATACTCAGAGTATAGATCTCACCAATGAATACAATCTTCCAGGCTTAGATAGTTTCCGGCAGCTCAACATTACCGTTCAACGTCCCACAGGTACAACTAACGACACCACGATCGAATTAATCGATCTAGCTACAGGTGATGTTCTCGCTCAGAGTATTCAGACTGGAACCGGAACACTTTCACTGTTGGCAACTACTTTTCCTGGAATTAATTACAAAGTTCGGGTTACAGCTCTGAGTTTAGGCGACTATCAATTAGCTCTCACTGATGGTGGCAAAGCGACTTCGATCGTCAGTCCTCAGGCAGCTAACGTGATTGATAATAATACCAACTCCTTGGTTGGCACGATCGGTCAGAGCGGTACATATTTCTCTTTGGCATCCGGCGGTAATCTCAAGCTCACTGATATTGCCTATGCGCCTAATGGTCAATTTTATGGAATTGGAGCTGCTGCGACTTCGGCGGCAACCGACTTACTGTATCGCATCGATCCCAGTCTCGATCGATCTGGTCATGTCCAACTTGTCGTTGAAATTCGAGATGCTCAAGGAATTAGCCTCAGCAGCAGTATTCAAGCACTTGA
>JANNBD010000097.1:0-3553 GCA_031385105.1 Chamaesiphon sp. OTE_78_metabat_374 | reverse complement strand
AGTTTAGCAGAGGATGGAGAGGTACTATCGATCGCGCGAGATGCCGCAGAAAAAGTGATTTTACAAGATCATAATTTGAGTCAGTCACCATTATTAAAGGCAGAGCTAGATTACCGTTTTCAGAAACTTATGGGAGGAAGTATTCTGACTTAAACATCAGGGCATTGGAGTCACTGAGATTACCTTCGGTAGGCACGCCAACGACAATTGCGGATTACATATCAACTGATTTAAGCAAATTTATATTCCTCGATACACATATGCAGGAGTCGATCGGCTAAAATACGGTGAAGAACGACTACCTACGGTAAGCTGCTCCAACAAGCTTCGGATTGGCAGAACTAGGTTCATTAGCAAATTGTGATTGCTGTTTTGTCAAGATCACAATAGCAAAGAAATACCACAGCAGAAGGATTGTAGCTACAAAACAGGATCTTCCCGATTGTCCTTCTAGATCGACTTTGAGATCGATCGTTCAGTACCCATTGGAGTCATACCAATCATGTTATCAACAGACCAAAATCCCTTATTAACGATCGAATCCGAATACGGACAGAGTATTTGGATGGACAACCTCAGCCGCGATCTGCTCGAATCTGGCGAATTAGCCAAACTTATTACCACTCGTGGCGTACTGGGGATCACGTCCAACCCCGCCATCTTTGAAAAAGCGATCGTTGGTAACGCCATTTACGACACCGAAATCAAAGCCGGAATCCAAGCCAATAAATCCCTCAACGACATCTACGAATCACTGATCTTTAGTGATATTCGCCGCGCCTGTGATATCTTGCTCCCCGTCTACAAACAAACCAATGGGATCGATGGTTACGTCAGCATCGAAGTTCCGCCGACAATTGCCACCGACACCAAAAGTACCATCTCCGAAGCCCGCCGCTACCATGCGGCAATTGGTCGTCCGAATGTGATGATCAAGATCCCTGGTACCCCGGAGGGTTTGCCAGCCGCCGAACAGATGATTAGTGAAGGCATTAGCATCAATGTCACCCTGCTCTTCTCCGTTGAGAGCTACATCGAGACAGCCTGGGCATATATTCGTGGCTTAGAAACCCGCGCAGCCAAAGGCGAAGACGTGAGCAATATTTCCTCAGTTGCCAGCTTCTTCCTCAGCCGGATCGATACCAATATTGACGCTAAACTAGACAAGCTGCTCACAGCCGATCCGACCAAATCTGATAAAATCACTGCTCTTAAAGGTAAAATTGCGATCGCCAACGCCAAGATCGCCTATCAAGAATACAAGAAAATTATTGCAACCGATCGCTGGCAAGCACTCGAAGCTAAAGGCGCACGAGTCCAGCGGCTACTCTGGGCGAGTACAGGCACCAAAGACCCCAATTACAGCGATGTAATGTACGTCGATGGATTAGTTGGGAATAATACCGTTAACACCCTCCCACCCAGCACCCTCGAAGCCTGCGCGGATCATTGCGATCCCGCCAGCCGGATCGAAGCGGGAGTCGATGAAGCCTACCGATTGGTTGCCAGCCTCAAAGATCCTGATGTTAACATCGATTTAGATGCTGTCATGGCAGAACTTCTGATTGACGGGATCGACAAATTTGTCAAACCGTTTGAATCTCTGATGAAGTCTCTGGCTAGCAAAGCAGGTAACTTGACATCGGTTTAATCGTTGGCACAGCACCTCCTTTGGAAAATTGCTTTTAACAGAGCCATATATTTAATTGGTAAAAGCACAATCTGTAGGGGCAGGTTTATGCAACTAATTCAAACTTGCAATCAACTTCGTTCAAACCTGCCCAACCCCACCAACAACCTAAGGATCGTTTCATCCCAATCTAAAGTAGAAATATGGTTTGAATGTTGCTAGTAGGTGAGGGCGGGTTCGTACAATAGTTGTTGTTACATTCGTAATCAATAGCATAAAGCGGCGTTTTATTCGGGGGTTCCCCCCGAATAAAAAAACGACAAGACACCCGCCCCTACGGACTTTTGGCTGATTCCACCAGCAATTTAACACCACATAATCGTTCGAGTTCTACCACACCAACAATAAATGATCGATCTGCTCGAAAATCCGTTTCGCCAAGGACTCCGCCAAGAACGAGTCCCCGAACCCCAAATCCTGACCATCTTCGGTGCATCCGGCGATCTAACCCATCGGAAACTGATCCCAGCATTGTACCAGATGCGACTCGATCGCAGGCTCCCCCCAGAAATCACCATCGTCGGCGTAGCTCGGCGCGACTGGAGCAACGAATATTTCCGCGAACATTCTCGCAAAGGGATCGAAGAATTCGGGAACGGGATTCAGGATGAAGCCGCGTGGTCAGAATTTGCCAAAGGCTTGTACTATTGCCCTGGCGACATCGATAAACCCGAAAGCTATCTCAAGCTCAAGAACCTTCTCACCGAACTCGACACCGAACGCCGCACAATGGGCAATCGCGTCTTCTATCTCTCCGTCGCCCCCAACTTCTTCCCCGAAGCAATCAAGCAACTGGGTAGCGCGGGAATGCTCAACGATGCCCAGAAACATCGCCTAGTAATTGAGAAACCCTTCGGGCGGGATCTCGCTTCAGCACGAGTCCTAAATCGCGTCGTCCGCCAACATTGCGAGGAGCAGCAAGTTTACCGGATCGACCACTATCTGGGCAAGGAAACCGTCCAAAACTTGCTCGTTTTACGATTTGCCAATGCGATCTTTGAACCGCTGTGGAATCGTAACTATATCGATAACGTCCAAATCACCGTCGCTGAAACTGTCGGCGTGGAAGATCGGGCAGGTTACTATGAATCTGCTGGTGCATTGCGGGATATGCTCCAAAACCATCTGATGCAGGTATTTTGCCTCACCGCGATGGAACCCCCCAACCAACTTGATGCCGACTCCATTCGGACAGAAAAAGTCAAGGTACTCGAAGCCACCCGCCTCGCTGATGTCCACAACCTGAGTCGCTCCGCCAGTCGCGGGCAATATCGATCGGGTTGGATGAAAGGCGACCCCATTCCTGGCTATCGCGACGAACCAGGAGTCGCTCCAGGGTCCGTCAATCCTAGCTTTGTCGCCATGAAATTTACGATCGACAACTGGCGATGGAAAGATGTCCCCTTCTACCTCCGCACGGGTAAACGCCTACCCAAAAAAGTCTCCGAAATCGCCGTTCAATTCAAAGATGTCCCTCTATCGATCTTCCAATCTGCCTCCCGTCAAGCCAATCCCAACGTCTTGACAATGCAGATCTACCCCAACGAAGGCATCTCCCTCCAATTTGAAGCCAAAATGCCAGGGGCAGATCTCCGCACCCGCACGGTAGATATGGACTTCAACTATCAATCCGCCTTTGGTGTCAAATCCTCCGATGCTTACGACAGACTCCTCATCGACTGTATGCTCGGCGATCAAACCCTCTTCACCCGCTCCGACGAAGTAGAAGAAGCATGGCGCATCGTCACCCCCGCCCTCTCCGCCTGGGAAGCAGACACCGATCCCAACTCCATCCACCTCTACGAAGCAGGCACCTGGGGGCCTTTAGCCGCCGAAGATCTCCTCAATGATGATGGTAGAAGA
>JANNBD010000072.1:0-6050 GCA_031385105.1 Chamaesiphon sp. OTE_78_metabat_374 | reverse complement strand
GGCAAAGCCACAGCTCTAGCATTTGCCAAGGTAGGTATCAACCTGGCATTGATAGGTCGAGACCCTGATAAATTAACAGCAGTAGCACAAGCAGCGGAAGCTGTGGGCGTGACAGCCAAAACCTACGTGGTAGATTTGTCTAATCTCGATCGAGTCTCAGCTAAAATTGCGGAAATTGCGGCAGAACATGAGAATTTGGACATCCTCATCAATAATGCAGGGATGGCATACACCGGATCGATCGCGGGTACTCCATTATCCGATTGGCAAAAAGTCATTGATCTAAATCTAACCAGCGTTTTTCAGTGTGTGCAGGGCATATTACCCCACATGCGCCAGCGAAAATCTGGAGTAATTGTGAATGTTTCTTCGATCGCTGGCAAGCAGGTATTTCCCAACTGGGGCATCTATTCTGTCAGCAAATTTGGCTTGATGGCACTCACTCAAGCTATCGCGACAGAAGAGCGAGCAAATGGAATTCGCGTTACAGCGGTATGTCCAGGATCGGTTAATACTCCCCTGTGGGACACCGACACCGTACAAGCCGACTTCGATCGGTCTGCTATGCTGACACCTGAAGTAGTGGCTGAAGGTATCCTCTACGCAGTGCTCGCCCCCGCTGGTGCAGTAGTTGAAGAACTCACGATTATGCCCAGTGGAGGGGCTTTGTAGTTCGTCTACCGATTCTATTGTCTTTATTTATTTCTAAATCTATTCAGATCAAACATGACTATTAGCAACGATAAACTCAACATCAATCCTAGACCCGATCGCAATACCCACAATGGCGAGCCAGTAAAAATTCACGAGCCAGAAGTCAGTCTCGAAGACATGATGGATTCAGTGCGCCAAATCATTTTGGGTGTGGGAGAGGATCCAGATCGAGAGGGTTTGCTCAAGACTCCGAAGCGGGTAGCTGAATCAATGCGATTCCTGACTAGTGGTTACAACCAGTCCCTTGACGATATCATCAATGGTGCGATTTTTGATGAAGGTCACAATGAGATGGTACTAGTACGGGACATCAATTTTTTCAGCATGTGCGAACATCACATGTTACCGTTTATGGGCAGAGCGCACGTTGCTTATATCCCTAACCAAAAAGTAGTCGGACTGAGCAAGCTGGCACGGATCGTTGATATGTATTCCCGTCGGATGCAGGTTCAAGAAAGACTGACGCGCCAAATCGCCGAAGCACTCCAAGAAGTACTAGAGCCACGCGGCGTAGCTGTTGTGATGGAAGCCAGCCACATGTGCATGGTGATGCGCGGTGTCCAGAAGCCTGGAGCTTGGACTGTGACTAGTTCAATGTTGGGTGCATTCCAAGAAGATCAGCGGACTAGAGAAGAGTACCTCAGTTTGATTCGCCATCAGCCATCGTTTAGTTAGTTGGGAGTTAGGAGTTGGGAGTGAATAGCTTGTAGGGTGGGCAGCGATTTGCGCTCCTCGGGTTCCCCGATGGTTTAGCAAATCAAGACACTGCCCACCATCTAGTTTCTACGATAATTCTATTCCTTAGCTGTTGATTTTCTATTGCGGCATCTGTCGGAGCAGTATTTGACTTCATCCCAACAACCTTCCCACTTTTTGCGCCAAGTGAACGAAAGTTGACAGACGGTACAGATTTTGGTGGGAAGATCAGATTTAGATCGATGTTTAGGCATATAGTTAGTTATCGATCGCTAAATATCTTTTGTGAGTAACTCTCTTCATCATATTCGGATTGTCCTAGTCGAGCCAGCAGGTGCCCTAAATATCGGCTCGATTGCGCGGGTGATGAAGAATATGGGATTGTCGCAACTGGTAATTGTCAATCCCCAATGTGATGTCACTGGTGAAGAAGCTACTAGGATGTCAGTACATGCGATCGATCTATTACAGTCAGCTAAGATTGTCCCCGACTTACCAACCGCCTTGGCAGGTTGTACCAGAGTAATTGCAACTACAGCCAGAGAACGCGCAATTCCCACTTTATTAGAGACCCCCAGACAAGTCTTGCCGTGGCTGGTAGAAACCGATGAGCCGACAGCATTGATATTTGGGCGGGAAGATAGTGGTTTGACTAATGCTGAATTAAATTATGCCACCCGCTACCTACGGATTCCAGTTGGTTCTGAATATAGTTCGCTCAACTTGGCTCAAGCGGTGGGCATTTGTGCCTATGAATTGCAAGTGTGTGCGAGTGAGACTGAACTAGAGCCGCAAGATATTCGATGGCAAATTCCTCAACAATCAGACATTGCACCTGTTGAATTAGTCGAAGGGTATTATCAACAGTTAGAAACTTTATTATTAACAATCGGCTATCTGCTTCCCCATACAGCCGCACATCGGATGGAGAAAATCAGGCGATTATATAATCGCAGTCAGCTTTCACCAAATGAAGTTGCTTTATTGAGAGGAATCTTACGTCAAGTTAATTGGGCAATCGATCCTAAATCTTCATGATTTAAGGTAAAAAAGGTAGAGCTGGTATTGCCAACTCTACCTTTTTTACATTTGCAACGATAATGGTCTGCCAAATTAGAATTTAGATCAGCTAAAATCTATAGCCTGCACCAATATTAAGCCATCCATTGTCTCCTTGTTTATAGTTGGCATTGATGACGAAATTGTCACTAGCATTGTAATCAACACCACCTTCAAAATAAATACCGCCATTGCCACTAGATGCTCCTGTCGTCGTGACTGCCGCAGCTCCAAGTCCTAAGTAAGGAATCAGCCCATTTACTGGTTAAATTATTTGCGGGAGATTTAGTAGATCCGTCAGTAATCTTGTGTGAATTAGAACACCACCGCGCTCAACATCAAGATCTCTTGGATACTTGTAAATCGATCGAGCAACATATATTTGCCAATGTCTCACCTCAGGATCTTCAACGTCGCTATCGCTATCTGACAGTCAGGCAGGGCGTGCGAATCGAGACTGAGTGGTTGGCGTGGTGTGATGAGGCGATCGCCTTTGTCAAGGAATTTTAGCATCGCTGCTCACGGCAATCCACTCAGTAGTCCAGAGGGATGGACTACTGAGTGGATTGCCTGAAGTTTCAGGTGACTATTCGATCGGACAGATTTAGCTGACAGGAGCTGACTGGGAGACAATCTATCGCACCAAAATTATGCCTGCCAAAATAGCGATCGACCTCAATTATCTGAAAACAGCTAACTTGGTTACTGATATGACATTAATTTTGAGAACAATTTTTTTGATGTTTAGCTAATTTTGGGACTTGACGGACTCAGGTAGTGAAGATTAAAACTTGCTCTTTTCCCAGCTCCTAACAGTTAATATTGGGTAGATGATATTAAGATGGCAAGGGACACTTTCTAGCGAGATTTGAGAACTATGGGAAGTTGGCAAGCAATCGGCGCGTCGATCATATTTATTAGTGTCATTGGCATCATTATTATGGAATGGATGCCACTGGCGATCGCAGGGATGCTGGGGGCATTACTATTAGTAGTTGCCAATATTTTGACATTTGATCGGGCGGTTGGCTACATTGCTGGTAGTTACACCACACTAGCACTGTTTTTTGGGGTGATGGTGATGATTCGATCGTTGGAACCCACGCGGATATTTGAGTATTTGGCTACCCAAATGGTGATCTTAGCCAAGGGCCAAGGTAGTCGGCTGTTATTGGGGATTGTAGCAATTACCACCCCGATTTGTGCCGTATTGCCGAATGCCACCACGGTGATGCTGCTGGCTCCCTTGATTCCACCGCTAGCACTAGAAATTGGCGTAGATTTTGTGCCCTTACTGATTTTGATGGTGTTTGTCGCCAATAGTTCGGGATTGTTAACTCTGGTAGGAGATCCGGCAACTTTTATCGTGGGTAGTTCGATTAACATGACGTTCATGGATTATCTCCAGACGCTCAGTTTTGGGGGTGTGTTGGCAGTGCTAGTTGTCGTCGCAACTTTACCATTTTTATTTAAAAAAATCTGGAATACCAAGCTTGATCATCCTGAGACACTGCTCCTACCCAAAATCGAGCATCGCCGCGCACTCGGATTAGGGTTGGTAATTGTCCTGCTGGTGCTATTTTTCTTTGTTGTCGGTGAAACGCTGCCTGTACCTATTTCTCCAGCCACGGTAGCTCTGCTAGGTGCCGTGCTGTGCCTATTACTTGCCCATCACAGCAAAATTGATTCTGTTAATAATATTTTGCGGGATGTAGACTGGAGTACGCTGCTATTTTTCATGAGCATTTTCGTGCTGATTGGTGGGTTGCAGTATACAGGAGTAGTTAGTAGTGCCTCTAGTGTGTTGGCCTTGATACTAGGTAAAAACATCGCAGTCGGATCAATTTTCCTGCTATTTTTTGTCGGACTGATTTCGAGCGTGGTGCCCAATATTCCGCTGGTAGTCGCGATGGTACCGTTGCTCAAAGAATATCTAGTCAATGCTGGCTTCGTTGGGGCGGAGATCCTCAGTCCTGGATCGACTGCGCCACTACCGCCGGAAGTGCTACCGCTGTTTTATGCGATGATGTATGGCGCAACTCTCGGCGGTAACGGTACCTTAGTTGGCGCATCGGCGAATATAGTTGCCGCAGGTATCTCTGAGCAGCATGGTAAGCCGATTTCGTTTCAACGATTTCTCTATTATGGATTGCCAACGATGGGGCTACAGCTAGTGGTGTTGGCAACTTATGTGGCGATCGCTTTTCTGCGAAAATAATTACAGCTAGTACTGGGTGGCGTAAATCTAGTTACTATTTCGAGAGGACTGGGAGACTGGGAGACTTGGAGAAATAAAGGGTATCTTGACTTCCGCCGTTCAGTACTAGTCTAATTTGATCGACAATACTCCTATTGATAGAGGCAATAAAGTTACAATTATCAGATGATGTCATTAAATTAAAAAATTCTGACAAGTACGTCAGCTTAAATAGCCGTAAAACTGGTAATGTTTTTGGGGCTGTACTATTAAAGTACTGAGCCAGAATAGTTTAAATATAGATAATTGGGAACTGTAAATAATCGAGGTATTCTATGTCAGCTATTTTATTTGGCTCTATTGGGACGATCGCCGATACTTCCGAACTGCAAAGACAAGCTTTCAATCAAGCTTTTGAGGCGCATGGACTCGATTGGTATTGGCACCGAGCAGACTATTTGGCGATGCTAGAAACCAGCGGTGGTCAAAATCGAATTACTGACTATGCAGATTCGATTCTCCAGGGGATAGGCTCCGCCAACGGACAAACAGTTGATGCTAGGGCAATTCATCGATCGAAGTCCAAATTTTTTCAAACCAGCTTAACTAAATCATCTGTTGAGCCGCGTTTGGGGGTCGTTGAAGTAATTCAGAGTGCAAAAAGTCAAGGCTTAAAGATTGGGCTTGTGACCACCACTACTCAAGAAAATGTTGCGATGTTAATGGCAGCTTTGCACCCAGTAATTCAAGTGACTGATTTCGATCTAATCTCAAATATCGATTGTGTCGATCGCCCGAAGCCAGATAAAGCTATCTACACTTTTGCCCTAGCAAAACTAGGGGAGAAATCTGCTGACTGCATTGCAATTGAAGATAATCTGGATGGAGTCAGAGCAGCAAAGTCTGCGGGGTTAAATTGTATTGCCTTTCCAAATCAAAATACTGCCAATCACGATTTTAGAGCAGCCAATTATTTAGTAGAACGATTAGATTTTAATGAGCTAACAAAGTTTATGGCGAGTAACTTAGAACGAAACATTAAGCAAGCTGTGTAGCCAGAGATTATGAGTAAAGCAACCATTAATTTCCGCAGATTGTCACCATTTGGAACAGAAGTCAATGGGATTAATATCACTGAAATTGACGATCGAGATCTAGCTGATTTGAAGCAGGCAATCGCGAGTAATGGGGTGGTAGTTCTTCGCAAGCAAGCAGTAAATGATGCCGACTTTGTGACGTTCCTGAGTCGATTGGGACAGATGACTTTTACTAGGGGCGAGATACCAGTATGGGATCAACCCGACCTAAATGTAGTGACTAATATCGGACGCACTCATCCACCAAGGAGCGTTTTTCACACTGATACTAGTTATGTTAAGAGACC
>JANNBD010000025.1:0-4402 GCA_031385105.1 Chamaesiphon sp. OTE_78_metabat_374 | reverse complement strand
CATAGTATTTCCAAGCTCTGCGCCATGTTGCCCAGCCCCAGATTGGCGGTGTACTGCTGATACACTTAGAAAAGTAATAACTATCCGTGGTACTTTTGCGGCCAAACTGGAAGTTGTCACCAGAGATAAACATGATCCGCGTATCAGATCGATAGCGTTCTAATAGTTCATCGCAATAACGAAAAAAGCTCAGATCTGGTAAACAGTCATCTTCTAAGATAATTGCTTCCTCCACCTGCTGAAAAACCCAATCAATCCCACTCGAAACTCGAAGCTTGCAACCTAAATTAACATCTGAATAGTTGGTGCTTACCTCACACTCCCAATCGACTAAATCGATGATGGCACGGGTAGCTATACATTTTTCAATCTCACCAAGTTTATCTTGACGCGGCCCATCTGCGATTACCAACAATTTTGGTGGTTTAGCTTCACGAATGAGATCGAACACTTTTTTTGTAGTGTCTGGCCGATTAAAAATCAGGAAAGCAATTGGAGTTCTCATTCGTAAATAGTGATACGATAGACAGCCTTTAGTATAATATAATACAATTTTTGGATTGTGGGCGTTGGCGATCTCCGCAGACGAGGCTCAAGCTCAAAAGGTAGCGTTGAATTGTGGTTTAAACTAGCAGTAAAGATCGAAACCATGTCAAATTTTGAAATCAAGACTGCTATTCCGCTAGATTTTACGATTGATACGGCTAGATGTCGCCTCCGGTGTCCATTAGCCACCGATATTCCAGATGTATTCTCAGCTACGCGATTTGCTGGATTTAATGATGGAATGCAGTGGGAACCACCAGATACGATCGATGAGCTAGAACAGCCGTTGCAAGATAATTTGGCGGATTGGCTAGCAGGAACAACATATTGCTTTACAATCGCCGATCCTGCTACAGATCGATTAATTGGGCGGATCGGGATTCGCAGAACTACTCGAATTGATGCGTGGAACTTAGGGTTTTGGACGCATCCAGAACATCAAAGAAAAGGCTACATGACTGAAGCTACAACCGCAATTATTAAGTTTGGATTTGAGGATTTAGGTGCAGCCCGAATTGAAGCAAGTTATGCAGTCTGGAACAAGCCCAGTCAGCGCACCCTCGCCCAAGTTGGGATGAGATTAACCAGATATATTCCCCACGCATTTCAAAAAAAAGGCCGCTGGATCGAAGCAAATAAAATGGAAATCACTAAGCGGGAATGGTTGAGTCTTAACTCTAGATTGGACAAGTTGTAAGTAGCGACTTCTTTTGCAGTGAAAAATTAGACTTTAGTGTGGATGGTGGATGGTGGATAGTGAATGTTTGAGTGACAAGGGCATAAACTCAGATTTTAAGCTAGTTTGATTCTTGCTATTGGGTAAAGCCTATTTTCCTAATTTCCCATGCCTGCTTTCATCTGCTTGTATTTAATCGTGCCGTCTAAGCGGGATAAGGCACTAGCAGACAGTTCTCGCACATATTGGTCGCGATTCTCATCATCTCTAGCAGCGATTAAGATCGCTTCCGCCCGTCTGTCGCCCAACGAACCCAGGGTGTTTACCAGGGTTACTTGCAGCGCGATATCATCGGTTGTATTCAGCTCTTCTACCAAAATTTCAAAAGCTGGGGGACCCATTTCACCCAATGCCATTACCGCCGCAATATTTACAACGGGATTTTGATCGCGCATAGATGCCTTCAAACACGCCAAGCCTGCCGCCGGGAACGGTACCTCAGGATAGTTGAGAATCACCTGTGCGAAAGCCTTAACCGCGCTACCTCTGACCGTAACATTATCACTAGTTTCTATGAGCGATACTAAAAATGGTACCGTATCCACCCCGATCGCGCCGAGTGTTTTGACGGCTGCACGTCGGTAGGTAGTGTCTAGATCGTCAAGAATTTCAATTAAACGCGGAATCGTCGTCTCGTCGCGGGTTTCGACTAGCTCAATCATCGCTCGATCGCGTAGATTGGGATTGGGATGTTTAAGTCGATCGAATAATGCGTCAGTAGTCATATCTAGCTCTCACTCCGTGAAGAATCAATTGGTTGTGCAAACTGTAGAACCCAACCTGCCACCAGCGCACGATCGAGTAGATAACGCGCAATTGAGAATAGTAAGATACTCTTGCCGACAGTCAACCCATCCAGCCAGATCTGGGCTAGCTCAAACTTACTCACATCGATCTGCGCTAAACCACGCACCAAGCCAAACGCTAATACCGCGCCAGAATTAAGATGATCATTGCGATCAGTGCGAATGATATAACGGTAGGTAATCCCGAATAAAAAGCCCGTGACGATCGAGATTGCCGCTTCTAAGCCCAGACTAGTCAACGATAGTAACTGTTCTGGTAGGATAAATCTGTCGATCGTGGCGATCAAAACATAGCCGATCCCTGCGCTGATTCCACCCAGGCTACCTGCTTTTACCGATTCAATTCGTTCTACTTTGTCATGCATCGGCTCTCAGTATAAGGAAGACCTACCGAGAACGCAACTTTATGCAAAGTAATGTTAAATACAATAGAGCGAAAGATCACCAGCTTGGGCACCATGAGAGAGTAGCCGCAGATCTTGTGATATTGCAGATCGATCTGAGAGATTGTGCCCTGACAAGCTAAGATACCAATAGTAATTCAAAACCGAACAATGGTAGACCGTCCAATCAAGAAAGCCGATCGTCAAAATCCCCCAGTTGAGGGCGACGGTACCCCCAGATCTTCCGAAGCTCCGAAAAAGGGTGGTTCTGCCAACCGTGGGGCAGACAAAGGTGGTCGAAGAGACTCCAACAAACGAGATGAATCCAAGCCACCTGAAAACCTCGCCTTAATGAGAGGTCCCAAGCCCAGTAAAGCCAAGCCTCCAGTCATCAAAGTAGCAGACCCAGAAGCCACTGAAGCAACTGAAACCGACGGTGAAGTTTCCACCGAAGCAACCGCAACTGAAGAAGCTTAGATCTTGTGCTGCAAAATTTTGGCTGCTCGAATATCTAAATCAATAATTTAGAGTTTAACTTTTCAGCCTGTCTTGATGCTTCGATCGAGACAGGTTTGTTATTAATAGTTGAAAATTAATAATCTCACATCTTGCACCAGTTTGAATATACTAGTGCTAGGCGTAGATCCAGGGTACCCTAAGATCTACGATTAGGAATAGTCTGTATGTATTGGTGCAAGATGTGAGTAATCTAAGCTCGATCGATCTTCAATTTACTGATGCCGTCGATATCCAATAAATACCCCTGCACCATTTCCAGCGCATATCGATCAGGTAAAACTTGCTGAAATTTACTAAACCGATAGTTTGGTAGTTTGGCTAATAGATATTTTTGAGTTGCTTTTGACTGCCAAAACTCTGGCTTAACTATCTCTAAAATCGCAGCTTCAAATGTTGCTGCTGTCAGATATTCGCCTGTAACGGTGATTTGAAAATTGTCCGCTCTGACTTCCCAGCCCCACAGACATTCCAATCCATATTTTAGCGTGCGATTGATCCGCCCGCCTGCGAATGTCCACCATTGTACCTGCTGATCTTCTTCCCAAATTATTCGATCGATCACCTCTTGACGGCGTTCGCTGCGGGCAGTATCTAATGCCAATTTAGCATCTTTATCTAAGTAAACCAAATCCTGTTTTGATTTTAGTAATGCAGCGATTTCTTGACAGATTTCCCAGCCCAAAAATTGGGGAATAAATCCGCCCCAGGTGGGCTTCTTGCCGTGGGGTGCTGGGGTAACTATTACTTTGCGGTTGTCTCGATCGATCGATTGGGCGATCCAGGATCTACCACCTAATAAGAAACAACTAATTTCGGGGATGAGCGTGTCGATAAATTTTTGTTCTAACGAGCCGATCGGTCGATCGTCAACAGTATAAACTTCATACTGTTGGGGCGAACTAAACACCGCATACAGAGCCATGAAATTTTTTCGCCCAAACGCTGTTTCAGCTTCCGATCCGATCGCTAGTAACCCACCAGTCAAATAGAGATAATTTGTCTTAATCATATGCTTGATCAGGCGATCAAATTCTACTTTCTTAATCCCTTTGAAATCGGGAATCGTCCCCAATTGTGCCCACACATCCCCTGGTGAAATCGAAGTAGCTTGCAGCGTCATCGCCAGTAATTGTTGAACTAATACCGCCCAATTGCGATCGGATACGACGATCGATTCTACCCAATTACGTCTGGCTAATTCAATCACCGCGATCGCTTGTAATAACGCCGCCGAATTATCAATTAGAAACGTTGTATTCGCCCCGCTACCCCGTCTACCCGTGCGCCCCAACCGTTGTAAAAAAGCCGAAACCGTATCAGGTGCATTCGCCTGGAGTACCGCATCCAAATCGCCGACATCAATGCCCAATTCCAGCGTCGAAGTACAGACGATGCAATTATTATGCCCATTA
>JANNBD010000506.1:0-2179 GCA_031385105.1 Chamaesiphon sp. OTE_78_metabat_374 | reverse complement strand
TTTTCTTCGATCGTAGCAAACAAAAGTGAAAATCGCGAATAATCAATTTTCCTCTTACCTATTGCATAATCAACGAATCTTTGTTATATTAGTCAAGTTGCCAAGTTTTGATGAAGCAGCGCGCCGGGATAGCTCAGTTGGTAGAGCAGAGGACTGAAAATCCTCGTGCCCGGGGTTCAAGTCCCCGTCCTGGCATATTTAAAACCTCGCTTTATGTGGGGTTTTTGACTTTTTAGCTCTACATTGAATAGTCAATACAATTCTGTTGTGAGATGTTGGCACGCCTAATAAAGTTTGTTTAAATCACAATAATTATGCGTTCTGGATATACTTTACCCGTCTTTGCTACAGCCAGTGCGATCGCTGGATTACGCTGTCTACAACAAGCCGATCTTAATGGGGATAAATCAGTCGTCACGGTAGATTTAATTACTCCCGCTCAACAGGTAGAAATCTCGATCGAACAATCCGCCCTCATCAATCCGAATATGTCTCTCGGCATTACTTTGAGCGATCCTGGGGATAATTTGGATTTGACTCGAAATACTCCTGTCTGGGCGGTAGTCGAATGGGCAGATCCAGCTCAGGTAGAAACGATCTCCCTCTGCGGTGGTGAAGGGGTCGGGAAGCAGTCTCAGCTCAATAATCTTCCGGCAATATATAATTACGCTCAACGGCTCTTACAAGCAAATTTAGCCCCATTATTGACATTAGGGCAGAAGATTCGGGTGACGATTATTTTACCGGAAGGACGAATCCTTGCGACGCGGACATCAAATGCGGCATTTGGGGTGGTTGAGGGTTTATCTCTACTCGGAACTTCCGGTATTTCTCAGCCTTTGAGTGCGCCTGGGCAGTTGGAGGCTTGTTTGGCTGAGTTGCGAGAGAAGGGGGGAGACGAGGGAACTGGTTTACCGTTGGTGTTTTGTATTGGTGAGAATGGGTTGGATTTGGCTCAGAAGATGGGGATTGGACGGGAGCGAATTATTAAGACAGCTAACTGGCTGGGGCCATTATTGGCTGAGGCGGGGATCTTAGGGGTGCCGAAATTATTGCTGTTTGGCTATCATGGCAAGCTGATCAAATTGGCGGGGGGGATTTTTCAAACACATCACCATTTGGCTGATGGGCGATTGGAGATTTTGGTGGCGGCGGCGGCGCGGATGGGTTTACCTGCCGCGCAGTTGGGGGGGGTGTTTGACTGTGAGACGGCAGAGGATGTACTCAAGTATCTAGGTGAGATCGATCGAACCTGTAATAGTAGCTGGATAAAACAAGTGTATGGCTATTTAACCGATCGAATCGACGACAGATCCCAGCAATATATTTATAGTCAGAGTCAGCAATCAGTTAGTGTTGGTTCAGTAGTATTCGACAGACAGCGGCAAATCATTGCAACTAGCCCGATGGGAGCCACATTGTTGACCCAATTGTGCTAGATTAAGTCAAATATAATCATCTCAATCAGCTAGTCTAAATCTTATTTTAATATTACTCTTGAAATCAAGGGTTGCTCACCGCTAATTCAGATGGTGGGCTGTTTCGGCATCTAAATACATCAACTTCAAGGGAGTCCGCAGTGACAACAACAACCGAAACTAAACTAACAGAGAGTATCTCCGCCGAGACACACAAAAATCATCAAATGGTCGTCATTCTGGACTTCGGCTCCCAGTATTCCGAACTAATTGCGCGGAGGATTCGCGAAACTCAAGTCTATTCCGAAGTTATCTCTTATCGTACTACTGCCGCGCAACTTAAATTATTAAATCCAAAGGGAATTATTCTCTCTGGTGGCCCTAGCTCAGTTTATGACGATCGCGCACCGAAATGCGACCCTGAAATCTGGAATCTGGGTATTCCCGTCTTGGGTGTTTGCTACGGGATGCAACTGATGGTACAGCAGCTCGGTGGCGAAGTCGTCAAAGCGGCTAAAGCTGAGTATGGTAAAGCCGAACTATTAATCGACGATCCGACTGATTTGCTGACAAATGTGGAAGCCGGAACAACGATGTGGATGAGTCATGGCGACTCCTGCGAAAAGTTGCCTGCTGGTTTTGAGCTACTTGCCCATACAGATAATACTCCATGTGCAGCGATCGCCGAGCATCAGCGTAAGTTGTATGGCGTGCAGTTTCACCCCGAAGTAGTGCATTCGATTGGCGGTGCGGCTTTAATT
>JANNBD010000492.1:0-24344 GCA_031385105.1 Chamaesiphon sp. OTE_78_metabat_374 | reverse complement strand
GCCTAATAAAGTTTGTTTAAATCACAATAATTATGCGTTCTGGATATACTTTACCCGTCTTTGCTACAGCCAGAGAAGTCTTGTTAAATTTTTTCCAGCAATTGACCGAGCCATTCTCCCCCGATCCTGACCACAAGTATGATGGCTGGTCATTGAATGATCGCGATCCGCAGGTAATTCGCGAAGTACTGATGCCGATCTGGGAGTGGCTATATCGTTATTATTTTCAGGCAAGTAGTGATGGCTGGGAACACATCCCCAGTCAAGGGCGGATGTTGGTGGTCGGCTCACACAATGGTGGGCTGGCAGCTCCTGATATGTTCATGCTGATGTATGACTGGTTTCGGCGGTATGGTACCGAACGTCCAGCCTATGGGTTAGCCCATCCCACTGTGTGGAAACATTTTGGCATGACAGCGAAGTTAGCAGGTCAGTTTGGCGCGATCATTGCCCATCCGAAGATGGCCATATCTGCACTTCAGAGTGATGCCGCACTGCTAGTCTATCCTGGCGGTGCTGAAGATGTGTTTCGCCCCTACAGTCAAAGACACAAGATTCAATTAGCCGGACGCAAAGGGTTTATCAAGGTTGCCCTGAGAGAACATGCGCCGATCATTCCCGTGGTGTCAGTCGGTGCCCATGATAGCTTAGTCATCCTGGCCGATTTTTACCACATTCTAGAACAACTGCACGATCGCGGAATGCCCTGGTTATTTGGGATCGATCCAGTGGTTTTCCCTGTCTATTTGGGCTTACCTTGGGGGATTGCGATTGGGCCATTACCTAATTTACCACTACCAACGCAAGTACACATTCGTGTGTGCAAACCGATCGAATTCAGTCGTTATGGTCGCAGTGCTGCAAACGATCGAGAGTATGTCGATGCTTGCTATACCCTCGTTGAACAGCAGATGCAATTAGAATTAGATTTATTAGTCAAAGATAAGGGCTAAACTCACAAGTTCCTCACATTTAATTGCTCTAATAGAAGTGAAGAGACTCTAGATAGTTGCAGCAAATAATTAATAGTGATGTTGCAATCCAGGGTAAGGGGAAAAGACTGACTATTACATTCATTTATCCCTACCCTAATTAACCGTGGAGGGAAATTAATATGACTGTAAGAAACGTCTTGCCAGTAGCCTCGCGATATGTGCCCAGCAATAGCAATGCCGCCGTCCCAAGCCCGATCGCTTATAAGGCGACCCGATTGATGGCCGGAGCTGTAAACATCGCTCAAATGACCTTGGCGGAAGCTTATATTAACGGCTTAGAAATACCCGATCCGCTGTTTCGACAGGTCATGGATACATCGATGTCGATGTTGTTTCAACATGCTCCAGGCTTACTCGCACCCTATGAATGGGTGTTGCAAGAATCAGACAGGCTGGCTGAATCTTCCCGTGCATTGATGCAGGTACAGTATGATTTACCGCAAGCAATGCTGAATCAAATGTTAGGTGATTGGCCGCTGATTTATCCCAAATATAGTATGGGTTTATGGGAAAATGGCGCAACCGATTTAGAGCAAGCCCAAATTCAAATGATCGATCAGGTAATTGAGCGATTAGAAATAGTTGATGGCGATCGAATCTTGGATTTTGGCTGTGGTTGGGGCTGTGTACCCAATTATATTATGTCTAAGTTTCCGAATGTCCGATTTACTGGATTGAACTTGAGTCACCACCAGTGTGAATACATTCGTCAGAAAATGCAAGACCCCAATAGTCATCTGAGTTCAGGTCGATTTACGCTCCATGAGGGCGATCTAAACGAAGCCAAATTTGACGAAAAGTTTGATAAGATTCTCTCGATCGGCGTATTTTGTCACGTTGGCAATCTTACCAATGCCTTCCAAAAACTAGCATCGCTGCTAACCGATGAGGGTAAAGTATTTATCCATCTGATTACTGCTCGGATTCCCAATAATATGTCATCTGGGTTCACTCACAAATATATCTTTCCGCACGGTCGCTATTGGAACTATGACGCAATTCCCAGCCACAATCGCGATCTGAAAACGATCGACCAATGGTATCTAAATGGCATCAACTATCACAAAACATTTGCGGCATGGCTCCAACGATTTGATGATAGTCAAGCAACGGTTAAATCCCTCGACTATGGCATGGACTATGCCAAGTTTCGGCGAATTTGGCGATTCTATTTACTCTTGATGGGAACAGCTTTTGCGACCTGCGATGGTGAATACAACGGCAATGGTCAATATCTTTTGACTCACGCCTAGTCATAAATTAGTGAGGGAGAAGCATTAGCATCCGGTAGGCTAATGCTTCTCCCTTACCAACTTTATGCAGCCCAACTACAGATCTGTAGTGGGATACAAGAGAATTTTGTAAGTATCTGCGGTTGGTTTTGTTGCTTGAGCTACAGCTTTGTCTAGATCCTTGAGCTGATATCGATCGCTAATCAAGGCATCTACATCAATTCGATGATTGAATACTAGATCTGCTGCCAATGCTTGCACTCTAAATGAGGAACTATAACTACCCATCAAATCAATTTCCCGTCGATATAAAATGTTGGGATTGATCGGGATTTCTAGTTCATCAGGAAACTCAGCAAAAAATAGGATCTTCCCGCCCTTGCGGGTGCAATCTAATGCCTGAAAAAATGCTTTGTCACTTGGTACAGCCAGGATCGCTGTATCCACTCCCAAACCACCAGTGAGAGCTTGAATTTTGGCAGTCAGATCTGGATCTCTAGCATCAAAGGCTGCTTCCGCGCCGACAGATAGAGCTTTCTCCACTCTAGCCGGAATCAAATCAGTCGAGATTGCTCTGGCTCCAAAATGTTTAACCAACATAATAAACATCAGACCAATTGGCCCCGCACCAGTGATCAAGACTGTATCTCCAGCTTGAATATTCGCTTTTTTAACAGCCTTGAGACAGCAATTTGTTGGCTCCACAAAACTCGCTTGTTCGTCGGTAACTCGATCGGGAATTGGAATCAAACCACCATTACGAACAATATGTCCTGGCACTTTAACATATTCGGCAAACCCACCACCACTGGGGGTAAATCCGGCGGTGGTGGTAATGTTTTTGTAGACATCACACATCGAATAATTTTCGTGCAGGCAATAGTTGCAGTGCATACAGGGAATATGGTGCATCACCACTACCCGTTGCCCGACCTGCCAATTATGGACATCAGCACCCACTTGGCTAATGACTCCAGCGGTTTCATGTCCAAAAATTCGGGGTGGTTCGTAGAGTGGGTAGAGAATTTTTTTGATGTCTGACTGACATAATCCCACAACCTTTACTTGCACTAAGACTTCATCGGCGGCTAGTTCGGGGATAGGGATATCTTCGTAGCTGAGATTATTGACTCCACGAAATACTTGGGCTTTCATAATTAGGCTTTAGGCTTTAGGCTTTGGTGATTAGGCTTTATTGGATAAATCTGTAGGTTGGGTTGAAGAATGTTGGCGTAGCCTTTCGGAACGAAACAACCCAACACATCTAAACAAAGATCTAGATCTGGATCTTTGTCATTCAATTACTTTGATGTTTCCAACAATTCAAATAACCCATCATCCAGCTCGTAGCCTAGCATCTGAGTCATAAATTTAAGTCTAGCGCGGTCTTCGATTTGCTGACTTTGTAGCCAGTTGGTAAGTAGAAATACACGGTGCATCACCCATAGTTCTAGAGCTTCAGGATTGTACTGGATGCCGTCCTTGAGGCTGAACTGATGGGGAATTGACATCGCGACGTATCTGGCGAGTTCGCCAGCTTGCCAATCGAGCAGGAGCGGTAGATAGGGATAGTTGGCATCTAGCCGGAGAAACCACAGCCGGATTTCGGGAATCTCCGATAGTTCGCGCGGATCTTGAGGATCTTGGGGATAATCGATCGAGAATTTAAGTTCTAGGTCAAATTGTTTGGGGCTGGTGTCTAGCCACGACTCGATCACCTTTTCGATCGTTGATAGGTCTAAATTCTCGATTGCATCGCTGCCAACACTAATGGTTGTCATAGTTTAGAGAGCTAGTATAAATAATTTATTAATACTAAACGTAGTTTAAAATAACATTATAAATGTTAAGATACTGAAAAAATCGTCAAATCTAGCTAGAATCCATATATTAAGATAATTAGACTGTGCAGCTCCTAGATTCAGGGCGACGTGATACTGTTGTGACCAGTCAGTCTCAAGCTATAAAAATTATATTTTCACAATACATTAAACACCTATATTTATTTCTTGGAGGAATGACTAGTGCAAAACAGTAAACGTCAAAAAATCGGGAATCAGTTAGCCGCTGTCTGGAAAAAAATTCAGCCGCGCCAAAAGTCCAGCAGTAGACAAAGTAATCAGTCAGAAGTCGATTTTCCTTCCCCTCGGGACGCTTCGCGTTGGCGTAGCCTCTCCGAAAGGAGAACAGAAAGGCTACGCCAACGATCCGAACCGCTGGGGGAGACAATCGATGCTGGTGAAAGTCTCGCCCATCCAGGCGAAAATCTCAGTCCCAAGCCTGTAGATAGCCTGACGAATATTCCCCGTCGCGATCTCTTTAACGAGATGGTGGCACCGATTAGTAAGCTGAACTTACCGACTGTCCATGTGGAACCTTGGTCAGCATTTTGGGCAGTCCTAGCCGCAATGGTTGGTGGAACAGGGATTACTAGTTATTTGCTGTTGATTGCCGTACCCCCAACACCCAATTGTCAGGGCGTTTTACCAATATCCGTCGATAGCGAACGGCTATATTGTGCTCAAGTTGGAGCTGAAACAAAGGAATTGCCCAAGCTGCGGAGTGCGGTTAACCTAGTTCAAAATTGGACAGATCAACATCCACTTTATGCCGAATCTCAACGGCTACTCAAGTCTTGGTCAGAAGATTTGATGAGAATTGGCCGCAAGCAGCTCAACGAAGGTAATATCGAGCAAGCGATCGCCACTCTAAAAATTATTCCATACAGCAGCCAAATTTACGATCGCAGTCAAGAGATGATCGTCAAGTGGTCAGCTCAGGCTCAAGATAGCAGCAAGATCGACGCTAGATTTGAGCAAGCGATGAAGGCTGGGGAGTGGAACCAAGCATTTGCAGTGCTGCAATCTGTGCAGCAGATGAAAGGGACTTATTGGAGTGGCTACAAGTATGACAAAATGGCTTCCAAACTCGCCAGAGAACGGGATGGTTGGGACAGACTCCAAGAGGCAAAAGATGCCCTAGAAACTAAAGATGGTGATGACTATAATGTCCGCGCTAAAAGGATCGCCCTTGCAGTCAAAGCCGCAGCCAAGAAAGAGCAAGTAGTCGAAGCACCATTGCCAAAAGAGCCAGCACCGATTCTCAATGCGATGAAGCTGGCAAACCAAATCGACAAGACTACCTATGTTTACCAAGAAGGGCAAACTCTCCGCAGTAAGTGGAGTAAGCATCTAGTTAATTTGAGCGTCGATTTATACAAAGCTCAGAACTTCAGCGAAGCCATCTCGATCGCCCAAAAAGTGCCCCAGGACGTGCCTAGCTATGCCGAAGCACAAGATTGGGTCAAACTCAATCAAGCACACGTCTGGGCGGGTAAACGCCACATGCTAGCCTTGATGGATGCGATCGCTCAAGCCAAAAAAATCCCCAAAACTAGCACGATTTACACCCTGGCACGGACAAAACAATCCAACTGGCAAGAGATGCTCAAGCAGCAAAATCAACTCCAATGGGCGAGAACTATTGCCAGCTTCCAGCAACCTGCAACTCTAGCTTTAGCAATCCAAACTGCCAAACAAGTTCCAGCCCAAAGTGAAGTAGGCAAAACAATCCAGTCAGAAATATCTACCTGGAGTCAACAAATTGAAACTGTTGACAATCGCTTACTCCTGGTCAAAGCCAGACAAATCGTCAGCAATGGTGATTCCCTCGCCAATCTCAAAGCCGCAGTAAAGCTCACTGGCAAAATTACCAAAGATCGCCCAATGGGTGAAGAAATTGTGGCATCTGTGGCTGAGTGGACTGAAAAAATTCAGGTAATCGAAGATCGCCCGATCCTCACTCAAGCGATCGAAACAGCCAGACAGGGACAGCTTTCACAGGCAATTATGATCGCCAGCCGGATTGCTCCAGGCAGATCTCTCTATCAAGATGCTCAATCCCAAGTTCGCTACTGGGGTCTAGAACTCCAAGAAATTGCCGACAGGCGGACACTCAATCGCGCAATTGCCATCTATCGCAAAGGGAATATCTCAATGGCGATCGAGTTAGTCGATACTATTGGTTGGCGTAGTCCAATTTATGGAGATGCCCGTAGCTACTCTGCTAATTGGCGATCGTTCTTAGCACCTCGCTCAGTGACACCCCGCTCAGTGACACCTCGCTCAAGTCGGAATTAGGCTTTAGGTTTAAATCATGTATCGATTGATACGTTCAGGGTTCCTTCCCAGCAACTTTCGATCGATAATCAGCGATGATGTGTCAGAATGCAGTGTAGTCGCGCACCAGGAAGCAGCAGTTGAGTAATTCAGATCGATCTAGACCAGCAAATACTTCGGCTCATCTAGATCGAGTCGAAGATATCCCAGCAGCTTTGCGAGATGAAGATCCAGATCGAAACCGAGCCAACTTCACCAACAGCGCAACTTCCCCCCAGCTACCATTTGGATTGATAGCTCTAGGCGTGGGAATCGTAGTTGCAGGTGGAGCAATCTTTGCTGTTCTCTCCACCGCCAAAGCCCCCCGCGATAACAATTTCAATACTCCCACCGTTGCAGCTAGCGATCCTCAAAATCCAGATGCCTCAACCGCCAATAGTCAGCCCGCAGATGTCGATAATCTCCTAAATCATCTCTCTTATGAGCAAGCACCAGAAGGAGAACTAGTCTCGATTGGTGGCAATTATCGACTTCGCAAAGCTGCTGCGACTAAATTTCAAGCAATGGTAAGTGCAGCTCGATCGAGTGGCGTTAATATTACAACGATTTCGGCATTTCGATCGATCGAAGATCAAAAACGACTCTTCTTTGGAGTCGGAGCCGCACGGGGACAACAGCCAACCAAGCGCGCAGAAGTCAGCGCGCCACCAAAATACAGCGAACATCATACTGGCTATGCCGTGGATGTCGGCGACAGCTCAGTACCAGCCACCAATCTCAACCAAAATTTTGACACCACCCCTGCCTACAAGTGGATGAAAGCCAACGCCGCCACCTACAGTTTTGAGCTATCTTTTCCCAAGGACAATATTCAAAAAGTTAGCTATGAGCCTTGGCACTGGCGGTTTGTCGGCGATATCAATAGTTTGGAGACTTTTTATAAGGCACATAACTTGAAGAATAAGTGAATGGTGGATGGTGGATAGTGAATGGTGGATATACTTTGCACGGTCATAATCTAAACCTCATTAAACTTTTACCTACTATTCAGTTAAAAAGCGCGAGCAACGATCGCAAAAAGTACAGCAACTCCATTTGCCCATATATTTCCCGTTTTGATTCGTTTGATTAATTTCTAAAACCCAATCCACCATTCACCATTCACTATCCACCATCCACCTTCTTCTCTTTCGCTTTCTCAATTATCTAACATAATTACTAGACTTTATTAGTACGACAGATCTATAGTAGTTATATATTGAATTTGAGTATGACTACCAATGGATTTAACTAAAGCCCAAAAAGAACTCTACGATTGGCTAGTAGATTATGTCCGTGAAAATCAACACGCGCCATCGATTCGGCAGATGATGCAAGCAATGGATCTCAAATCCCCTGCGCCGATTCAAAGTCGCTTGGAGCATTTGCGAAATAAAGGCTTTATTGAGTGGGCAGATGGCAAAGCACGGACAATTAAAATTCTCAAATATGCAGCGGCTGGAGTTCCAATTTTTGGCACAATTGCCGCAGGGGGATTGGTGGAACCGTTCGCTACTGATGTTACTGAAAAGTTTGATTTATCGCCAATATTTCATCAGTCCGACTATTTTGCCCTGCAAGTGATGGGAGATAGCATGATCGATGATTCGATCGTTGAAGGCGATATGGTCATCATGCAGCCCGTTAAGGACTCCGCTGAGGTCAAGAATGGGACAATCGTCGCCGCACGAGTAGATGGTCAGGGCACAACCCTCAAACGTTATCATCGTCAGGGTGAACATATTACCCTTCAGGCTGCCAATCCCAAGTACAAGCCGATCGAGTCTGACGCTCATCTTGTCCAAGTTCAAGGGGTCTTAATCGGTGTTTGGCGCGGTTATCAGTCAATTAAGCGATAGGAATAATTAAATTCCGGCGGCTGTCGCTGGACTAATAAAAAGCGGATGCATCCTTTTTTGGCAAGGGTTCCCATAAGGGGAACCCTTGATCGAAGATTAGTACTAGTAACTTTGTTTTGAGGCAAGAACTGAGCCTATTAGCCTGATTCACCAGTCGAATAGCCATCGTGGTAGGCTGAATAACTAGAATCTTCACACCACCGACTATGGCAATTGCGATCGACTTTGGGACTAGTAATACCGTGATTAGCCGTTGGAATGCCGCGACACAACAAGCCGAAACGGTGACATTACCAGGATTGTCGCTGGTGGGGGGGATGAATCCACCGTTGATTCCGAGCTTGGTATATGTGGAGGATGGTAGTACCGACCGAGTATTGCTAGGTCAAATGGTACGTGATCGAGGGCTAGATCTTCAAGGTGACAATCGTTATTTTCGGGGCTTTAAACGGGGAATTGGCGCATCAATTCAGGGATTCTTGCCCGAATTAGATGGGGTATCGATGACGTTTGAGCGGGTGGGAGAATTATTTCTCACGGGACTTATCAAGCAGCTACAGCAGTCCCTAGATGTGGGCGATGCTCTCGTATTGACGGTGCCTGTGGATAGTTTTGAGATCTATCGCAGTTGGTTGAGTGGGGTATGCGCGAACCTGCCAGTGGAGCAGGTGCGACTGATTGATGAGCCAACTGCGGCGGCGTTGGGATATGGAATGACAGCAGCAGAGACGCTGCTGGTAGTCGATTTTGGTGGGGGCACCCTGGATTTGTCCCTGGTGCAATTAACCAAGCAGTTACAGCGGGGTAAAACGCCCCTGGGCTTCTTATTAAAGTGGGGAGACAAATCACTAGCAGCGGCAACTCAACAGCCCCAGTTGGCGCGGGTAATTGCCAAGGCAGGGCAAAATCTGGGCGGGACAGATATCGATAACTGGGTGGCGCAGGAATTAGCGCAGGAGCAGGGGCTAAGTGTTAGCTCATTGATTATAAGGTTGGCAGAGAAGTTAAAGATTCAGCTCTCGATCCAGACTACAGCAACTGAAGTATATTTTGACGATCGAACTTTTGATAGCTATGAGTTTCATCTGACTCGTGAAAAGTTCGAGCAAATTCTCACCGCGCATCAATTTTTTGAGCGGCTAGATGAATCGATGACGCAAGTACTCCAACAAGCTAGAAGGCAAGGAATCGAAACTAATGATATCAATGGCGTGTTATTAGTCGGTGGTTCAGTCCAAATTCCCGCTGTCCAAACTTGGATTGAGCAGTATTTCGACGCAAGTAAATTACGCCAGTCGAAACCATTTGAAGCGATCGCGCATGGTGCTTTACAATTACTGCAAGGGATTGAGGTTGAAGATTTTCTCTATCATAGTTATGGCGTGCGCTATTGGGATAAACGCCAAAATGCTCACAACTGGCATCCAATTATTCAATCTGGACAAGCCTATCCCCTATCTGCACCTGTAGAATTAACCCTCGGCGCGTCCCGCGAAAATCAACCGAGTATTGAATTAATTATTGGTGAATTAGGCGCGACAACTGGGGGCACAGAAGTCTATTTTGATGGCGATAGATTGATTACTCGCTGCTTGACTGGTGGGGTAAAAGATGTCAAAGTTTTAAACGATCGGGATGGAAGTAGAAGTATTGCTAAACTCGAACCAGCGGGATATCCTGGTACCGATCGAGTTAAGGTCAAGTTCAATGTCGATCGCGATCGGCAACTAAGAATTAGCGTTGAAGATCTACTCACCAATCAAATATTACTTGCTGATGGAATTGTTGCAGAATTGAGTTAAGTAGAGAAGGAATCATGGTTGTTTTGAAGCTTTTAAACGTTCGTATTCTTCAATTTATTCTTTAAAGGAATCAACCGGAAGGAGCTTCAGGAGAAGGCTTCGGGGTGTTGGCTGATTTGGTTTAGGGAGGAGGGGTAAAGGGGTAAAGATCTAATTGATTGAGAACAGGCTCAATGTTGCTCAAGAGCATCATCAGACTAATTATGAAAACTAACCACGATTTGACTGAAGATTTAGAAAACACTGTAACTCCAAGCAGTGGCAATGTTTATGCTGATTTAGGCTATGAGAATGCGGAGGTGACTAAACACTTATTCGTTCGCTCGATGAATTAGCGATCGAATTAATTAAAGCGAGAATTTTTATGGGGGTGACTCAGAAGGAATTAGCCGCGAAGATTAGTGTGCTGAACTGAAATACTCACTCTGACAAGGATGTTAGAATAGTGACATGTATTTCTTAACAGGCTGATGACACTAACCATTGACCTACCATCAGAATTAGAGCAGTATCTCTCACAGGCGGCTCAATCGCAAGGGGTTTCGCTTGAGACTATGACATTGCGAGTGTTGACAAACTCCATCCCGATGTTCGATTCGAGCGGCTCTGCCAACGCGCAAAAACCAGCGGCAGTCTTAAAACAACAGCGAGTTTTTGGGCAATATCAGGGCAGAATTAGTTCGAGATGTACGATGTAGATTTGCTGTGGTAGCTTGAGCTTTGGAGATCGGTTAAGATATCGGCTTTGCTGAGAGGTCAATTTTGGGGTATTCGTTAGAAAGGTTGTTTAGGTTTTTGAATGCTTTCGATCTTGATGTAGAAATCAGTGTCATCAACAGAACCTATCGATCTTTAGATAAAAACAGCAACATTAAATGAGCGTTATTCCAAAACATCATTACCATCGAGGCGAGTTTGAGTACGGGTTGGTGGATTTGGAGTATTTGGCGGTATCTGGGGCTGTGAAGCAGGGGTTGGTGTGACTGGCTTAGATGGTTTTTCCCCAGTACCTTCGTTATTTTGACTATTTACCATGATTCATTCAGATTACAATAATTCCAAGTTAGCATACGAATACACAAAAGTTATCTGGGATAGGATTAACTCAAGCTATGACGTTGTTACCACTAAGTTGACAACCAGTCTGGGATTTAGCGGACTACTTTTAAGGTTTGCCGCAGATCTGTCAGACTCATCATGGCTGATTTACATCAAAATAGGAGTCTGTATCCTGTTAACAGGGACAGTCATTTGTTGCGGAATAGGGCTATATCCAATTGGAACAGGAGAAGATGCAGTAGAACCGGACACGTACTTACAAGATAAAACAGGAGAAATATATGGTTTGTCGGAAGAAGAGAGCTACCTTTATATTGCAAGAGGATTAAGTGACTCCACAAAAAAATAGAAAAAAATAGACGCTTTAGAGTGACGTGCTTTAGCTTTGCTACTTGTTTTCTAGGCATCGCAGTAATAGGTTTTGCCACAAGCATCATAGGTAAGGCGGTAATATCAAGGAGTTTATGTCGAGAATTATACTTAATTGCTTTTTTTTATACAGCGACTTGCTTGTGACGTGCGATCGCTTCCGCTCTTCTTTTCCCCTGCTCTTCAGGCGAAATCCACTCAAACACAAGATCGTTTTCCTGAAACTTCATCCGTTCTGTATGATGTTTTTCTCCAGAAAGGAACATCATCGGAATGCCATCGGGGAAAGCTATACAATTACCGTCGAACTGATAGTATTTGCAAATTGGGCAGCCAATTTTATTCATAATTCCATCACCTCATATATTGCAATTTGACTGCGGTCAAAAATAATCACTAGTATCCGATTCCCACCAATTTCCACGGCATCAAACCCCTGAGAAATCAACAACTTTGTTACCATTTTTGATTGAAAGTCATCCGATCGAATATCATTCTCTACCAAGAAGCTTTCAAAATCAATGCTGTCGGCAAATTTTCTCGGATTACTTACCCTAACTTTAGCAAAAACAAGGGCGGGTCGATCTGCTTGATTGGCATAGTCGATTCCTGTCTGCTTGGAGAAAGCTAGATAGAAACCGTCCCCATAGCTGTTGACTGATTCAGACTCCAGCCTAGCTCCTGCTGATATCAATCCTGGAAGATTTTCAGCATCCGTGCCGTGATAGAAGTCTCGACTTGAATAGTAACTATCTCTAGTATATTCCTCTGCTTCAGCCACTGACATTATCGGCTTCCAATCCATCCCAATCGTTTCCTCTACCACATTTATCAAATCTAGATTAAGTCAGCATTCCCATTTAAGATGCTTGAGCTGAATCTAAAATAGATCGCTTACTACGTGACTTATTTTACTCCAACTGGCAATCTGGTAATCGATCTTTGCCTCGATCGTTACATGAACCAATCCGATCATAATCTCGTTCGCGGTAGCGGAGCGTTTGCCCCATCAATAGCGTTCACTTTGTGAGATTGTCATAAAACATCTAAATTATTTCCTAAGTGCTAGTAACTTGAACTTCACCTGGATTTTGCAGTCGTTCGATGATATCGATCGTTTCTCGTTCAAACGTCACTTGAGCGCGATTTGTGCGACCACCTAGATACAATTTACCGTTCTTAATTACTGCCCAAATCTGTGAGTGTGAGAAGTAACTCATAATCACACCTAGCATCAATAGTCCAAAGCCTAAATAGACGATCGGAATCCCAGGATCGGCTTTGATTTGGAGTCCTGTACCACCAATTACTTCGAGGATTTTTAGCGTTACACCATTGACTTCGATCGATCCACCAGCCCGCACACTAGAGACTAATTTCCCTTTGGTATCATAAACGAGCAATGTCCCCTGGAGGTCTTTTGCGAGTAGTGAAACACCTGCGCTCAAATCTGGTTTAGTCGGAATCCATGTCCCCCAAATTCGATTTTGGGCACCATCACCCAACTGAGCCATTGGTAGTCTAAAAATTGGACTATCGTTCAATTGAATCTTGACTCCCGAAATTGACCAGTCAGTTTGGTAATAATAAACACCCCGATATTTCAATGGTTGATTAACATGAATTGTTTGTCGATCGAGTTCTTTTTGGCTGCTATTATCGATCACTGATAGGTCTGAATAGAATTGATCGATCGTCCCTGCGGGTGTATAGTCAATCCAGAATCGATTGACTTTTACTGACCAATCTTTAGGTATTTGATTTTTGGCTAATGGGCCAGCATCGAGGATATTTTTGACCTGAAAAGTCTCACCGCTTGGTACCATTTCTTGAGCGAGGAAACCTGTTAATGCTCCCCAAACACCACCGAGTAATGTGAGGATCATGCCGATGTGAACGATGATTGGCCCAATTTTACCAATTAAACCTTTGCGGGCATATAGTTTATCGCCCTCAGTGAATATCTTATATTTCTTGCTCTGAAGTTGGGCGGTAAGTGCTGTCAAATCTCGATCGTCTATTTCTGCACTGAGAGCTAATTTCTGAAAGAATTTAGGATTGTCATAAAATTTCCATTTCCGCGCTGATTTGAGCATCGGTAACTGAGTTGTCAGCGTACAAGTCAGCAGACTAATTCCAAACAGGACTAGGATACCCAAATACCACCAAGTTCGATAAACATGATCTAGTCCAATCACCTGAATTACTTTCCAACTCAAGAAGCCAAATAAAGCAGGTTTTTCAGGGTAATTAGCCTGGTAGAATGCTGGTGATTCGCCCTGCTCGATCAGGGTGCCAGTGATACTTAGGACGGCAATAATTAGAACTAGGGAGATCGCAAATTTGAGGTTAGCGATAATGGGTACGACTTTCTTTTTCCACCAGCGTTGGGGGATTTGCAGGAAATTAACGGGCAGTGTTTCGGTGGCTTGATTAGATTCGATCGTCATTCGATTTTTTAACCGCAGAGGCGCAGAGAGCGCAGAGAGAATAAAGAGATAGTATTATTTTCGTAAATTTTGGAATGCAAATCCCCTCCTCGGAGGGGTGCCCGTAGGGTGGGGTGGGTAGATCCACGCAACTCCTCAAACATCAAAAGCTCGGAATTCTAGTTACTAATGAAAACACTCCAAAACCAATCAATAACACACCACTAGTAGGGGTAATCCAGCCCGACCATTTCCGCACTTCTAGCAACTTCTTAATCGAGGCTGTAAATGTACCTGCTAATATCAATGGTGCCACATATCCCGCAGTGTATGCCAGTAAAAACCCTGCTCCTAGTCCAATATTTCCAGTACTAGCCACCCACGCGAGCAGAGTTGCCAACACTGGCGTACTGCAAGGCGAAGCGACTAACCCAAAGGTGACACCGAGCAGATAAGAGCGCGCCCCATTGGGTAAATCTTTGGGAATCCAGTCCATCCCGCCGAAGTCGGGAAGCTGAAATGGTAATGCTTCGAGCAGATTCAATCCCATCAGAATGGCGATAATACTGACAAAAATCGGCAGCCCTAGACCAATCTGACCATAAACTTTCCCAACTACAGCCGCAAAAATCCCCAGTCCAGCCAGGGTTGTGGCAATACCACCGCAAAAAAATGTCGATTGGAGCGCGGCTTCCCAGCGGCTTTTGGATTCGTAGCCACCGATATACCCGATCGTAATTGGCAACATCGACAGGGTGCAAGGGGTTAGACTAGTCAGCAATCCCGCTGCAAAGATTGTCACGATCGATACCCAGCTAATCTGAGTCAATTGAGCGGTGACTAATCCATCGGCAAAATGTTCGAGTTGATATAACGTAGTCTGAATGTCAGGCATGAGGCTAAAATAGCAAGGTATCACCAACGACAATTAAGATTCGATCGATAAATCAGTTGCCGATCGAGTAACAGTCATGAGATAATTATAGACTGTGTCTATTTTATTCCCAAGTTGGGTCTGTAAGGATTAGATTATGGCAGCCAAAAAGGGCGTTCGGATCATCATCACATTGGAATGCACAGAGTGCCGCACTAACCCTGCGAAACGCTCTGCTGGCGTATCCCGCTACACAACCATGAAAAACCGCCGGAACACCACCGCACGGTTAGAGTTGAGCAAATTCTGTCGTCACTGCAACAAGCACACGACTCACAAAGAGATTAAGTAAATAGTAACTACTATTCACTATCCACCATCCACTATCCACTATCCACGAAAAACATGGCTTATTTCCGCAAGCGGTTATCACCAATCAAACCAGGCGAACCGATCGATTACAAAGATGTAGATTTACTACGCAAGTTTGTCACCGAGCGTGGCAAGATTTTACCTCGTAGAATCACTGGTTTGACTTCCAAACAGCAACGAGACATGACACTCTCGATCAAACGCTCTCGTCAAGTCGCATTGATGCCATTTATCAATGTTGAAGGCTAAATAGCCTCAGGATGAGGACTGAGGGTTGCTAGTAGCTTATGTTTCCAGCAAACTTCACGTCTTCAATCTCCTGTGAGTTAGTGAATAGTGGATAGTGGATAGTGGATAGTTAATTACTTTAGCTGTTGCTGACACTTATAAAGCTGTCGCCTACTCGTTGTAAAGATCTGTAGGTTGGGTTGAAGAATGCTGGCGAAGCCTTTCTGAAAGAAATAACCCAACAAACTCAGCTTTAAGACTAAAATTCAACTAAATCACATGTAGTAATTAACGGCTACAAAGGAAGAAATCGGGGTGGAGAAGGGAACTCTAGTTGAATTTTTGCACAATGGAGAACGCCGTTTAGCCATTGCCGATCGTCCAGAAGGAAAAAAGCACTGGATTGCGATCGATAGTCGCACGCAATCACATACCCTTCATCCGCGTGATATTACCTATGAAGTGGCTGGAATGAGCTGCAAACAGCCAGCCGAGATTGAAAAATTCCAGAATCAAGTCGCGCCCAATCTCGATCCTGATAGCTTGGAAGTAGCTTGGGAAATGTTGGTCGAAGATGGCGAACTTGTCGATCCGCCAACGTTGGCAGATTTACTGTATTCTGATCGCACGCCCGTACTCTGCTATGCTGCCCATGTGCTGCTGTCAGACGACAAAATTTATTTTAAGAACAAGAAAGAAGATAAGTACGAAGCCCGCAGCCGTACTCAAGTTGCTGAACTTCAGCACCAGGCTACAGTCAGAGATCAAAAAGGACAAGAACAGCAAGGATTTATCGATCGAGTTCAGCAACGACTAGCAGGTGAAGCCGTCGAGTGGCTAGATACGGACAAGCAGCGATTAGAAGTGCTGGAAAAATATGTCCTCAACCCCGATCTCCCACCCTCAAAACTGGGCGAATATCTCAAGGCTCTAAATCTATCGCAAACGCAACAGTCAGTATTTGGGCTGCTGGTAGATTTAGGCTGGTGGAGTATCCATGAAAACCTCCATCTGCGTCGCTCCCAGGCTCCCGTTCACTTCTCAAACCAGATGCAAACCGTGGCGCATGAACTACTCACTAATCCGCCTGTCGATCTCGATCTAGCTCACCGCTTGGATCTAACTCATCATAAGGTTTACACGATCGATGATGAAAGCACCCAAGAAATCGATGATGGCTTGAGTCTGGAAATACTACCAGATGGACGACACAAGCTCTGGATTCACATCGCCGATCCGACTCGCTTATTATCGCCTGAAGATAGGTTCGACCTCGAAGCGCGGAAGAGGTCGGTCACAATTTATCTGCCCACGGGGATGATTCCGATGTTCCCGCCGGAGCTAGCTACTGGCCCGATGAGCCTGAGACAGGGGCAAATATGCTGCGCCATCAGTTTTGGTGTGATTCTCGATCCAACGGGTGCAGTGGAAGAATATGAGATAACTACGAGCACGATCAAGCCGACTTATCGCCTCACCTACGAAGACGTAGAGGAAATGCTCCAATTGCGGATTCCTGGCGAAAATGAAATTGAGACAATTGCCAAAGCCTCCAAACTGCGGACACAATGGCGACTCTCCCAAGGTTCGATCAATATCAACATGCCCGAATCGACAGTGAAGATTTATGGGGATGAAGTCTCGATCGAATTAATCGAAGACAATCGCGCCCGTAAATTAGTCGCCGAAATGATGATCCTCGCTGGGGAAGTCGCAGCTAAATATGGACAGGATCACAATCTGCCCCTCCCCTATCGCGGACAACCCCAGCCAGAACTACCACCAGAAGAAGAACTAATTCTCATCCCAGTCGGCCCTGCCCGCTCCTGTGCCGTCCGTCGCTGTATGCCACGCAGTGAAATGTCAACTTCGCCCTCCAGACACGCTGGATTGGGTTTAAACACCTATTCTCAAGTTACCTCCCCCATTCGGCGTTATACCGACTTAATCGCCCACTTCCAAATCAAAGCCCATTTACGCGGTGACGAACTCCCCTTCACCGTCGAACGCTTGCAGGAAGTCATGCTCGGCTTGGGCACAAATATCTATGAAGCGAACATGCTCGAACGGCAGACTAATCGCTACTGGACGTTAGAGTATTTTAATCGATCGACAGAACGGGAATGGGATGCAATTTTCCTGCGCTGGTTGCGGGAAGATGAAAGTCTCGCCCTAATTATGATCGAAGATTTAGGGATCGAACTCGCGATGAAGTTCCCTCGCTGGGCAGACATCGGCGAACGCATCCAAGTCCAAGTCGTCCTAGTCGATCCACGTCAAGATATCATTCACCTGCGCGAAATTATTAGTCAATCAGAGGGATAGAGGGTAGAGGGTAGGAGGTAGGGGCAGAAGGGAATAGCAATGAGGATTTAGGGATTGATGTATTTGGAAGCAAGCGTGTTAAACATTTATTTTCTACTAACTTCTACTTAATTATTTCCTACCCTCTACTCCCTACCCTCTACCCTCTCAAAAGCTATGGCAAAAAAACAGAAATTCCCTCATCTACTCGGCTCGAAATGGACAGCTACCCAAAAAATGTGGGGCTGGCGACATTTTCAAGTAGTCAATCGGAAGCAAGATGGAAAGTGGGTATTCGCTGAAATGCTCTCATCCTGCGATCCTACTGTCAGGTTTTGGATTAATGCTGAAGCAACCAAAGATAAACAGCAATGGAATCCAGGCTGGCAAACTCTCGATGAAATGGCAACTGAAAAAGATGAATTGGTCTTGATAGAGTAAGATTGGGTTGCTTGGAAGATAGATTTTCTCAAGTTTTGTAGGATTAGAATTGCCTAAGCTTTAGCTGGTGGGCAGCGATGCGCGCTCCTCGGGTTCCCCGTTCGCGTAGCGTCTCCAAGGGAGAGGGTTTAGCGCATCAAGACACTGCCCACCCTACAGAATCTACAAAATTCTATCAACTGAAACCTTGATAGTAGATAGTGCCATTAACGATCCACTATTCACTATTCACTATCCACTAAATCAAATGTTTCGTCTCGCCAGTCAAATCGAAGCCATACTATACCTCAAAGGACAAGCTCTGGATCTTGCATTTATCGCTGAATGTGCGGGGTGCGATCGAGATGCCGCCGAAACTGCGATGATGGAGTTGATGGATGATTATGCTCACCGTGATAGTGCGCTCGAAGTAGTCGAAACTCCGCAGGGTTATACACTTCAGTTGCGGGGGTCGTTTCAAACTCTCATTGATAAAATGATTCCTGCCGAAATTGGGACGGGTGCGCTACGGACCTTAGCAGCGATCGCCATCAAAGGCTCGATTTCCCAAACCGATCTGGTAGAATTGAGAGGTAGTGGTGCCTATCAACATGTGCAAGAATTAGTTGAAGTTGGATTTGTCCGCAAACGTCGCCAAGCTGGGAATCGCTCCTCATTGTTGCAAGTGACTGACAAATTTAATCGCACCTATGAGATTAATGATTCGCTGATTCAACAAGTGGCTTCAACAGCCACTCTGCCGATTGTTGAAGTTGGAGATGAAGTAGGAACTATTTCTGCACCAAATGTGGATCTCACTACTGAAGTAGAGCTATCGGCTGATAATTAGACTCTTACTCACATTACCTTCAACTCTAATTCTCAACTCAATGAATGCGGATAACCGTTCTGAGGGCACAATAATCATAGCGATTTGCTAGGGCGACGATTCGATCAGGAATACAGTATCATGGTCTTATCGCTGCAAATAATTGAAAACAAAACACAACCTCGCTCCATCTAAAACTAAGTCATAATGGCATTTAATCCTGATTTTCTGGAACGCAAATCTGAAGACGCTCAGGTAAACCAATTACTGAAGTACCTTCAACACCAATCCCCAGAAGTCTTAGCTCAAATTGCTAAGGCTACAACTCCCCAGGTAAAAGATATTATCACTCACAACATCCAGGGTCTGCTGGGAATGTTGCCGAGCGACGGTTTTAGTGTCCAAGTGACAACAGATCGAGATAACCTGGCAAATCTACTTGGCTCCGCGATGATGACAGGATATTTCTTGCGTCAAATGGAACAACGGATGGAACTAGAAGATATGCTTACAGGCTCAAATTCGATCTCTGCTCCAGATCCTCGCGAGTAAGTGAACTCTGGTTGGCATCAACTGCGCCACCGGAGTACTTGTGACTTAACTGGGTTGACAAACTCGGAGTCTTCTAATCTAGATTTAGTAAATGCCGATTTCAGTTGGTGGTACCATATTGCCTGAGTGTCCGCATCGCGAATCAATAGCAAGGGCGGGTTGTCCTTGAGTCCAACCTGCTGTTTTACGACCATATCCCGATCTTGACCGAGAAAAGTGCTGACAAAGGGCAACAAAACTGGCTTAAATAGCTTTAGCCAGCCGATAGTCGTGTAGAACATTGTTGTTACTTCTGTCTCTATTGCTGAGATTGGGGTGATCACAGTCAGATTTGCTACACGATTTGTCTGCGTCGTAATCTGCTCGATTCGCACCCCTGGTAGCTGAAAGTCGATTTCAACCTCTGGATTGCCACCGATGAGCCGATAGAAGAACGTCTCCCGTTCTAGGCGATGACGGCGCATCGTGAAGCCGTAGGGAGAAGGATCGAATGCTTTAATCTCATCTGTCAAAATAGCATCTGATCTCCACCACCACGCTCGATGGACAAAGGGCACATGGGCAGGATCCATCAACCCGACAACAGCATGATCGATAAAGCAGGGAAACTTCATCGTTAATGTTACTTGATAATTCTGATCTTTAAATCCAGCAACTATCGGTACGGGGTAAGTTGGTTGAGGATTAGTTCGGGATTGCTCGGACATATAGATCCAGATATTGCCCTGGACTTCTTGAACTGGATAACTACGAACTTTAAACTTCGTTAAATCCAAGCTTTGCTCTTGATTCAGGGCTGGGATCAATTTACAGTGACCGGATTCATCAAATCGCCAACCGTGATAAGCGCATTCAATTTCGGAACCATTCAATCGCCCACAACTCAATGGTACAGCGCGATGGGGACAGATATCCCTGAGCGCAAATATCACGCCACTATCAGTGCGCCCAAATAAGACTGGTTCGCCAAGTAATTGTTTGGCAAACATTTTACCTGGTTTAAGCTGTTCACCAGGTAGTGCATAATACCAAATATCTCGGAGAAAGTTTTGATTTTGTTCTGTCACTAGCTTATTTTTGTCAACAGTATTTTCGATTCGGTTGATTGTGATAATTTCGATCCAGTCACAATTATATTATAAAGGTTTAGCGGTCAGCACAACCCAATTCATGAGCGGAACATATAAGGCAACAGGGATCAATCTCAAGGCGATACCACTCGGTGAAAACGATCGATTGGTGACGATTCTGACCCGTGAATATGGCTTAATTAGAGCGATCGTTCCAGGTGCTCGCAAGTCAAATTCTAGTTTGGGGGGACGGAGTGCTCTGTTTGTGGTGAACAATTTATTGATCGCCAAGGGTCGATCGATTGATAAGATTACTCAAGCAGAGACGGTGCTGACATATCGGCAATCTCTTGGGGATTTGGGTAAATTAGCGGCGAGTCAGTACTTAGCCGAGATTGTTTTGGCGCAAGCATTAACCGACCATCCTCAAGAAGAATTATATCAACTATTACTGCTTCATTTAGGCAGATTGAACGATCTCGATCGAGGTGACAATACCGGATCGATCTCTCATCTGTGTCAAGGCATTTTTCACCTGCTGGCTCTGGGGGGCATTGCGCCGCAGGTACATGATTGCTGTATCATGCGACAATCGATCGAGCCTAATTTCACTAGTCTTAACTGGCAAATGGGCTTCAGCATTGAATCTGGCAGCACAGTAGACTTAGCCGCAGCTAGTGAAGATCCAAGCGTGACGATCAATCATCGGTTGACGGCACTAGATTTACTGCTATTTCAACATTTATCAGATCCTAGTTTAGACAGATTAGACTCAGCCATTGATAAATTCTCCCTCGAAGCAATCTCCGATATCGAACTAGCAGGAGTTTGGCGACGGCTAGAGCGAATCCTGCGCCAGTACATTCATTATCATCTCAATCTTCAGATTCGATCGGCAGCCTTAATTGATCTGTAGTTGGGATCGCGGGAACGCGGGAGCAAAACTTCGGATACTTCTTTCTCCCGTCCCCCCATCCCCATGCCCAAATGTGCGGCTTCCACCCTCACCAGCAACTAATTTTTGGTCTACCATAGGTTGGGGCGAGTATCCCACATCGGTCAAAATTAGCCCCTAATTGAGTAGCTAGCCAGTACTTATCTGCCCGTGCCTACACGAATCGCTCTAAAATAAGAAAATGTTCTGTTCCAACATTTTTTAGTATCAAACTTTAAGTTCAGCGGCGATCACAGCCCCACCACAGTATTCAATGCGACTATCTGATTTTGACAAAGCACCAGAAGATGAAATAACCGAATCTCGTCAAACCAATGAAACTAGTTCGGGATCTGATGTGGATTCAGTCACGGTAAATGTGGAGACGGCTGTGTTATCTACGACAAAAGTTGAGAGTCAATCGCCTCCGCCAGGATCGTTTGGAGTACTCAAAAATCGCAATTTTGTCATCTTGTGGAGTGGACAGATCTTCTCCCAGTTGGCAGACAAAGTAAATCTCGTATTGATGATTGCGATTATCGAGAGTCAATTTCAGTCAGAAAATCAAAGTATTAGTGGCTGGGTATCGGCAATTACGATCGCCAATACAATTCCCGCAGTCCTATTTGGATCGCTGGCAGGGGTCTATGTCGATCGGTGGCACAAAAAAGATGTTTTAGTGATTACTAACATCTTGAGAGGTCTGCTGTTATTGTCTCTGCCATTTTTATTGTGGCTGACTAAGGGACAAGTTGTTGCAAATCTGCCCTTTGGGTTTGAGATTCTGTTGGTGGTTACTTTTTTGGTATCTGCCCTTGGTCAATTTTTTGGTCCCGCCGAGCAGTCAGCAATTTCGATGATTGTCGATAAGCCAAATCTACTCTCAGCAAATTCACTCTATACTACGACGGCAATGGGTTCATTGATTGTCGGGTTTGCCATTGGCGATCCGATTTTGGCTCTAGCGGATAGTCTGGGGGCAAGTATTGGTTTGGGCGTAAATATCGGCAAGGAGTTATTAGTCGGAGCTAGCTATGCACTGGCGGGAATCGTGCTGCTAATGCTGCGAACGGGCGAAACTAAGCAGTTGCCTACTGGCGATGAGCCACACGTTCTCGCCGATCTCAAAGATGGCGTTCGCTATCTCGGCGAGAATAAACAGATTAAAGGTGCCTTGATCCAATTGGTCATCTTACAATCAATCATTGCCTCGATGACGATTGTTGCGGTGCGAATGGCTGAATTATTACCAGAAATTAAGGCTTCACAGTTTGGCTTTCTCTTGGCGGCTGGTGGCGTTGGGATGGCTTTAGGCGCGCTGGGATTGAGTTATGTTGGTAATAAACTTAGCCGCGCTCAGTTGAGTTTATATGGATCGATCGGTGTAGCATGTTCTCTAGTCGGGTTATCATTTTCTCAGTCGCTGTGGCTGAGTTTATTATGCTTGGTGGGCATGGGTGTCTTTAGCGCGAGTGTCGCAATTCCTTCCCAGACTACGATCCAAAGCGAAACTCCCGAAGAAATGCGGGGTAAGGTGTTTGGACTTCAGAACAACGCAGTTAATATTGCGCTGAGTCTGCCATTGGCACTGACAGGACTGGCTGAAACAGCCATCGGTGTTCCAGCCGTACTGATTGGTTTGGCGACGATCTCTGCCGTTGGTGGGATATTTACGCAGAAGTATAATTCAGTAGATTAGACTCGTAGGGTGTGTTACGGCGAAGCCTAACGCACCATTACTCTCGTAGGGTGTGTTACGGCGAAGCCTAACGCACCATTACTCTCAGCGGTGCATTATAACCAAAACGCACCATTACTCTCAGCGGTGCGTTATAACCAAAACGCACCATTACTCTCAGCGGTGCATTATAACCAAAACGCACCATTACTCTCAGCGGTGCGTTAGGCTTCGCCGTAACACACCCTACAGCCTCATTCCTAAAGCCTTCCTATGGAACCAATCATTCAACTACGCGGAGTCTCCAAAGCTTTTGGCAAGAACGTGATTTTAGATGGGATGGATCTAGATATCTATCCCAGTGAAGGTTTGGGGATTATTGGGCCATCTGGTACGGGTAAATCGACGATTTTGCGAATTATTGCCGGATTACTGGCACCAGATGAGGGTGAAGTTTACATTCGGGGTGAATTGCGGCGCGGATCGATCGAGGATGGCAACGATCCGATTTATATTGGGATGGTATTTCAGCAAGCAGCGTTATTTGATTCCCTGACTGTAGAAGAAAATGTCGGATTTAGGTTATTTCAACAGTCGCGGATCCCCCGCAAACGGATTCGGGAATTGGTAGAGGCGAAGCTCGGACTAGTGGGTATGGCAGGTGTCGCAGATCGATATCCAGCGCAACTCTCAGGCGGGATGAAGAAGCGGGTGAGCTTTGCCAGGGCAATCATGTCCAATCCCGAACGTCCGCAAGATAACCCCGAAGTATTATTGTACGATGAACCAACTGCTGGGCTAGATCCGATCGCATCTACAGTGATTGAAGATTTGGTGCGAGATCTCCAAAAGATTGAAGATGGCTGCAAAACTCACGTCATGGTGACACACCAGGATAGTACCATTCGCCGCACTGTCGATCGAGTCGTCTTTATCTATGAGGGCAAAGTGCAGTGGGACGGCAAAATCGCTGAAATCGATACCACTGATAATCCACTGGTACGACAATTTTTTAGTGCCAGTACGCATGGTCCGATTCATGTGATTGATTAGGCAGGAGATCTGTAGGTTGGGTTGAAGAATGTTGGCGTAGCCTCTCCGTCAGGAGACAACCCAACACGCCCATGATTAAATCTGGAACATTCTCGATCAAGCTGTTGTCTTGATAACTGAAATAAACC
>JANNBD010000477.1:0-4962 GCA_031385105.1 Chamaesiphon sp. OTE_78_metabat_374 | reverse complement strand
AGCAAAGGTTGGAGTATCGACTGAGGTTGTTTGCTAACCATGCCAGGAAAAGATTATGATATGTCTAGGTATAAAAATATTATTCTAACTAAAGCTATGGATATCCTCACACTAGGCTGGGTTTCACTATTAGTACTATTTACTTGGTCGATTTCGATGGTTGTTTGGGGTCGTAACGGGTTTTAGATCTGGTGATGCTAACAAGAAATGCTGTAGGAGTAATTCATGAATTACCCCTACAGCATTTCTTGTTAGCAATGATGATGGAATTAAGCTGGAGCTTCGCCTTTAGTCAGAAAAGCGACACATTCGACGTGAGAGGTTTGGGGGAAGAAGTCAGCGGGTTGGACGTGGGTGAGCTGATAGTTGCCTTGCTCGCAGAGGATTTGGAGATCTCGGGCGAGGGTTGCGGGTTTGCAACTGATGTAGATGATTTGAGCTGGCTGCATGGCGGTGAGGGCATCGAGGACGGCTCGATCGCAACCAGTTCGGGGTGGATCTAGCAGGACGACATCAGCCTGAACTTCAATCTCTGGCAGGAGTTCTTCAACTGCGCCTGTCCGAAATTCAATGTTATTGATGCTATTTAGTCGGGCATTCGATCGAGCTTGCACCACTGATGCGGCGTGAACTTCTAGCCCGATTACTTTTTTAACTCGTTTGGATAACGGTAAGGTAAACGTCCCAATTCCGCAGTAGGCATCGATCAGGGTTTCTTCACCTGTGAATTTGGCTCGATCGATGATCATATTCAGCACCGTTTCAGCTTGCTCGGTGTAGATCTGGAAGAAAGTATCACCTTTGAGCTGAAATTGTAAATTACCAAAAGTCTCGCAGACATAATCTCGTCCGGCAATACAGCGAGTTTCGGTGCCAAAGATATTATTTGTGGATTGACTATTGAGGTTGAGACAGACTCCGACTAGCTTGGGATAGCGTTGCATCCATCGCTGGGCTTGTCCCTCGATGTCGGGAATGTCAAAGTCTGTAACTACCAGCGTCAGCAGAATTTCGCCTGTCCGCCGCCCGATTCGCATCAGGAGATGGCGAAATTTAGGGCGATTGTCAGGGATATCAGTAACTTTGGTAATAGTCGGACGATTCCGCAATTTGGGCTTAGGAATACCCGTGACGGTGAGTTCCTCTTCTTGATACTCACTAACAATAATTTGGACACCAGTGCGGCGTAAGCCTGGTTCTCTGGCTCCTTTGCTCTCTGGCTGATAGATCTGCCAGCCTCGATCTTGGATGTCTTGCTTGATCTCAGCCAGAAGCGGATTCAACCTTTCGTCTTGGACAGGACACTGATTGAGATTGACAATCTGGTGAGTGCCTTTGCGGTAATAGCCAGCCTTGACGTTGCCGGAATCGCTTACGCCCAAGGGATAGGTGACTTTATTGCGGTAGGCAAAATTTCCTTGCGCGCCGACAATTTCGGCGACGGGTGGTGCGGTGAATTTACCAATCCGCTTGAGTGCTTGCAATACCTGATTTTGTTTAGCGATTAACTGGTAGTCGTAGTCGATATGCTGGAGCTGACAGCCGCCGCATTTGTCCGCAACGATGCAGCTAGGGCGGACACGGTGCGGTGAAGCAGTCAAAACTTCCAGCAGTTTGCCGTGGGAGTACTGACGTTTGACAGTGACGAGTCTAGCCACGACTCGATCGCCTGTAACTGTATCGGGGACAAATACGACTCTATCTCCCGCTCGTCCAACTCCTTCGCCACTGTCATTGACATCGGTAATGTCAATTTCGACAACATCCCCTTGTCTTGATGGCTGATTGGAGATGGGCAGTTCGCTAGAACCGTCGGTGGGAGAATTATCGGGAAACATGATATATTTTGGCGGAAGATCGACCCTCTATTATAGCAGTTATTTAGTTTTCTCGTTTTTGCTCCAGATAAAATCGGCTAATTCTGGCTGCTGTAAGTCAGCGTCGAGATTAAGTAATACGGTTTTTTGAATTGACTTTGGTTGATTTAATCGCCGCAATACTCGATCGGGAATACCATAGCCGTAGATAATATGTGAGCTACCTGCTAAGACGATCGTTTGATAGCTGGGATTTTTTTTAGCAAAATTAGCGGTATTCGCTGCCATTGTCTCATCCCAGAGTAGTTGGGCGTTATAGAACCTATCAAAACTTTTGCTAGCAATTGAGACAATCCCCGCATGTTGCTGATAACTGCCTAAAATCATCTGCTGATATTTAGCATTGCTGCGATCGATCTCAGTCACAGGTGGAATCGACTGACGTTCGGTACTAGTAAGGCTCTCCAATCCTTGTCTCGCTGATTTTCGCGCAATCTCGCCAGGTGTGTTCAAAGCGATCACAGGTAAGCGATTAGCCTTGGCAAATTCCAGAATCGGTGCGTAGTACTCCCACGGGTAGCCCCAGCGTTTGTCAAATTCTGACTGTTTATATAGCTCAGTCGCTGTAATTTTACCTGCTAAGTATTGATTGAGTAACGGCTGCATCTGGCTTTGGAACATTTCCATGCCGATCGCTATTTGCGGTTTATGCTTAAATAATGCTTGAATAATTGCTAGTTGCTGTTGATGATCTGATTCACGATCATGGGTTTCACCCAGATAGATAACTCTCGCAGCTTGTAACTGTTTAATAATTTCTTGCTGTTGAATTGTAAATTTGAGATCGCTCTGAACTGTCGTTGGTGAAGCTTCAGCATTTGGTATGATAGCGATCGTATTGCTGGCGGCAATCATTACCAGCCACAAAACAAGTGCAGCAATCCGACGGATATTCATATCTTAGTCAAATAATATATTTAGCTAGGATAACGCACAATATCTAGAGTCCGCATCGCCCATATTCAAATTATCGATTATGTCAGAACCTACCGATATTCGCGCTCAAACTGCTACTGGTAGCGCGCTCGAAAAATTAAGCTATCAAGCCATCGCTGCTAACTGGTTTGAATACCCGATTATTGTTTATCCCCATGATACTGACTACGGCGGGATTGTCTGGCATGGTACTTACCTTACCTGGATGGAAGAAGCGCGAGTAGCCTGTCTCAAATCGATCGGGATTGATTTTGCCGACTTGGTGGCGATGGGTTGTGATTTGCCTGTGGTAGATTTGTCAGTTAGGTATCGAAGTGCGCTCCGCATGGGCGATTCCGCGATTGTCAAAACTCGAACGATCGATATGGAAGGTGTGCGGATCGTATGGGAATATGAGATTCAATCACTAGATCGATCGATTATTTATCTGACGGGAATGGTGACGCTAGTTGCTGTCGATCGTGAAAAGGGTAAGATCATGCGGCAATTACCAGCAACTGTTAAAGATGCGTTGGTGAAAATGCGTGAATAAAATAATTATCGCCCTAATTATATCGATCAATATACATGGATGAATTCTGAATTAATGGTTTGAAAATTGCGTAGAGAATTGTAATAATTAGAAACGTTAGCAGTATAACCAACAGCGGGAATTTACCCAGCAACTCGCCTGGAAGTACCTGGAGAAACTGCTTAGGCTCAGTGACGAGGCTCCAGCTATTAAATCTAATAAATCTGCCGATGTAAATCCCAATTGCACACAGCAAATGCAAGGTAAATTCTGTAATACTGGTGTAGGCTTCGAGCTGATTCTTACTCATGTATTGGCGAATATTGACTAGGGAAAATACGTAAGCAAACCAGCCAATACTAATAAACAGAATATAAGTAGGGACAATTACTAAAGTAATCTTCCACACAGAGCTAATCGCCCGCACTGCATCGTAAAAGTGGATAATATCCGTGAGGATATATGGCGCATTTGGTAAGATAGCAATAAATAAGAGTACTCCAAACCACCAAAAAATCGATCGTTCACTGTCAGTTTGAGAGCGAGAGCGTCGATCGATCACAATCAAGATCACAATTAAAACAATCGAGATCGCAATAAAGAATAGTCTCACACCCCACAGTGAAATTATAATTCTTTTAATCGCTTCAAGAAAGTCGCCATTATTGTATTTCTTAATCCCGACAATAAAACTCAGCCCCAATAAAATATAGGTACTCCAGCAGAATAATCTCGATCGCGGCTGATTAAATAGCAAAAAGCTGAGAGTAAGCGGAACTAGTGCCAAAAAACTATTCCAGGCAATTCGCCCGATATCTGCGGACAACACTTCAGTCAGGGTGGCTGTGCCGCCAGGAATTTGAGATAAAAACATTCAACCTCCAGTAAACTGTTAACCTTCAACTGCTTGCACTGTTCTTGCAGCGTCTGCCTTTGGCGGAGCCTCTCCGCAAGGAGAAGTGTCAATTGTGAGCTGATTTAGCAATGGTTATTTTTTAACTTCGCCGGAATTCCGATGATAGCCTGTTTGTACAATCGATCGAACTCACGATTAAAATGTGCAGCTACAGTTGGGTTATCTTGAATAACTAATTGTGTCTCATCATTGTGGTAATTTGCAGCATTCGACCAATTGTGTGAGCCAGTAATTACGGTACGTCGATCGATCACCGCAAATTTGTGGTGGAGCAAATCCCCTTGTGGCAGAGTAGGTACACCAATCGTCGCTAATGGTAATGAATTAGTTCCGCCGCCTTGACAAATGCGATTGGGATCTACTCCCATCAGTGACAGTCCTGAACTATAGTTGCGATAGGCAAACTGACGATCGATCAGCCCCCGCACCTCTACACCCCGTTCAGCTTGAGATTGTAAGACTTTGCCTAATTCAGGTTCCGAAAATACAAATAAGGCGAAATCAACTTGTTGCTGACTAGTTTGGAGTAATTTACCGATCGATCCATTACTACTATCTGCCCATGCCTGCTGCTTGGAAGTGGGAGAAAACTGGACGAATACCCGTGTTTTACCAACAAATACTCCGACAGGTGGACGGGGCAGTTTACGTGTCTTGAATTGGCTGATCTGGTTGGCTGTGTTGCCATCACCCCACATCAGGTTAAATTCACTGAGGAATAC
>JANNBD010000401.1:0-9822 GCA_031385105.1 Chamaesiphon sp. OTE_78_metabat_374 | reverse complement strand
AGGATACTGGAGATTTGCTTCTACCAATTTCTTGGAGCCTTCACGATTGCGAACACCGATTACGTCACCAGGACGACATTGGTAGCTAGCGATATCCACAACACGTCCGTTGACGGTGACGTGTCCGTGGTTCACTAGCTGGCGTGCGCCTGGAATCGTGGGACCCATGGCGAGACGGAAGACAGTGTTGTCCAACCGCATTTCGAGTAATTGCAATAAAACTAATCCGGTGGAACCAGTAGCGCGTCTTGCTTTCCGCACGTAGCGGAGCATTTGCTTCTCGGTGATACCGTAGTTCATCCGCAATTTTTGCTTTTCTTCAAGGCGGATTGCGTATTCAGAACGCTTTTTCCGGTTTTGACCGTGTTGACCTGGTGGATATGCACGACGTGGTTCTTTCCGAGTTAATCCCGGTAAGGAGCCTAAACGACGTGTAATTCTCAGTCTCGGTCCGCGATATCGGGACATAAATTTCCTTAGTGCTTAATACTTAACCCAAACCTCCTATTATTACACAGGAGCTTAGTTATGACAATAGTTTAGGTTTAAGGCTTTGGACTTTGGGCTTGAAGTTCTTAGGTGAATGTGTTGGATGCGGACGCTCTAATTGGCAGGTGGATTGGGCGAGATTGAAGATGCCTTGCTTGTCGAAACAACTGGGAATTCGATCGACTAATTGACCGTAATTTTCTTGAGGAAAAGTCTGGATCGAACCATTGCCGCTGACTTCGCAGGGACGATTGAGGCTGCATTGAGGCTGTTTTGATGCACTGTCATTTACACCTGTATTGATAATGCCGACGACTCGATTGGTTTTGAGTGAAATCATTGGGGAGCCAGACATGCCGCCGATAATGCTGCAACGATGACGGATCGATCTCTTCCAGTGATAGATATCTTCTTTGACGCTGGCTAATTCACCAGTTTTGCAGGTAGTTGAATGCAAAAAGTTTAGTTCATCTTTGACTCCTTCTGATGGCACCCCGACCACGATTAAAGGTTCGTTGAGGGCGGAAGGCTTGGTGGCAATTTGCAGCGGTACAATCCCTGCCTTAGTTAATTCCTGCTGATTTTTGGTGAGTTCAAGGATGGCGATGTCGTTATTTTTCATCGTGCCATAAACCAACCTTTTGACGCGAATGGTTAGCCGTTCAGGTTTGAAATCATGGAAGTAGTTGAGGATAAACTTAGTCTTGCTTGATTTATTGACGATGATTTCTCGTTCACTCAGTAATCTGCTGGCACTGCCCTGACAATGGCCATTGGTGAGGACATAAGCTGGAGCGGCTGGATGTACGCCCGTAGTGAACAGGAAACCCGTACAGAAGCCATGCCCGACATCAATCAGGCCAATTCCATTATATTTGCGACCTGCGGCGGTGGATAGCATTTGCCAGTTTACCCGATCGGAATTGACTTCTCGATCGGGTATTTTGCGACCAGATCGATCGAATATTGCGGCACTGACGGCAGCAGCATCTAGCAAATAACCACAGCTAAATATTGCCACCAATCCTCCCAAACTAGCTTTGCAACTAGATTTAAACAAAGATTTTAGCCGATTATTTTGATGGGTAGAAGGAATCTGCATCTGCATTTGAGACATGATGTGCGAGTACCAGAACTTGCTAAAGTAGAGAAGATCTCTGCAAACATTTTGACACGCTCCCAAGCTAATCATCGATATGACCAAAACTTATACTGTTGAAATTCTGCATCAGGGCGAAACCTACACGATCGAAGCCCCTGAAGATAAGACAATCCTACGCGCTGCTGGTGCGGCAGGTCTTTATCTCCCCACCTCCTGTAGTTCTGGTGTTTGTACTACCTGTGCGGCTCAAGTGATGGAGGGAGAAGTCGAACAGGGGGATGGAATGGGTGTGAGTACAGAATTACAGGCGAAAGGTTATACACTACTATGTGTTGCTTATCCTCGATCGAATCTGAAAATCGTTAGCGAAAAAGAAGATGAGGTGTATGAGATCCAATTTGGTCAGCATCAACGGTAAATTCAATCAGGATTTAGAGGATTTTCGGGATTTTCAGGATTGAGTTGCTTGTTGTATCGCCGTTCCATATGTTCCCCGCGCCCCGCTCAATGTCTCATTTAAATCAAGCCCAAACTCCGATTGTTGATGCGCTTCAGGAGTGGGTGAATAAGTCTCACGCGCCTTTTTATACGCCAGGGCATAAGCGGGGGATTGGGATGAACCCAGTTCTGAAGGAGCGGTGGGGGGCGGCTGTGTTTGGTTGGGATTTGCCAGAGTTGCCAGGATTGGACAATCTCCAGGCACCAGCCGGAGTCATTGATCAAGCTCAGATCCTGGCAGCAGAGGTGTTTGGGGCGCAGCAGACGTGGTTTCTGGTCAATGGCTCAACCACGGGGGTAATGGCGGCGATTTTGGCGACCTGTGGGGAAGGGGAAAAGATTATTTTGCCCCGCAACATGCACTCTTCGGCGATCGCTGGCATTATTCATGCTGGTGCGGTACCGATTTTTATTAATCCAGAATACGATCGGCAGCTCGATATTGCCCACAGTATTACACCTGACGCGGTGAAGCAGGCCTTGGAACAGCATCCAGACGCTAAAGCTGTAATGGTTGTCTATCCCACTTACTACGGTGCCTGCGGCGATCTAGCCGCCATTGCCGAAATCGTTCACAGCTATCACATTCCGCTGCTGGTTGATGAGGCTCATGGAGCACACTTTGGCTTTCACCCAGACTTACCGCCTGCGGCTTTGGCTGTTGGTGCCGATCTGTCAGTACAATCGACGCACAAACTACTAGGATCCCTGACCCAATCAGCGATGCTGCATGTAAATAGTAGTTTAATTGATGCTGATACGATCGGTCGATCGCTCAGGTTACTCCAGTCAACTAGCCCTAGCTATTTACTCCTAGCTTCTCTCGATGCGGCGCGGCAGCAGATGGCCTTGGATGGGGAGAAATTAATGGCTGAAACGATCGAACTCGCACAGATTGCTAGAGTAGAGATCGATCGAATCCCTGGGCTTGCGGTAGTTGAATTAGATCGACATGTCCCTGGCTGTAAATACGTCGATCTAACTCGACTAACTGTTACAGTTACAGGCTTAAACTTAACTGGCTTTGCTGCGGATGAAATATTAGCTTCAGAATTTGGAATCGTCGCAGAACTCCCATCGATGCGGCATTTGACCTTTATCATCAGCATCGGAAATCGACAAATCGATATCGATCGATTAATCTGGGGTTTGAACGAACTAGCGACGAAATATGCTGAAGATCTGCCACTGAATTTAGGGTCGATCGATCTGATAGATCAAGCTTTAACTAATCTGGCAATTAACCCTCGTCAAGCAGCTCACAGCCCACAGATTAGCGTTCCAACAAGTCAGGCGATTGGTCGCATCAGTGCAGAATCAATTTGTCCTTATCCGCCAGGAATTCCGATTTTAATCCCTGGCGAAATGATCACTGCTGAGGCTTTGGCGTACTTGCGACAGATCCTCGATCTTGGTGGTGAGCTTGTGGGCTGTAGTGATCCCAACTTAGAAAATATTCGAGTCGTGAACCCATAAAATGATATCAGTGATACACACAACTAGTTAAATGTAAGTATAGATTGTGACATTCAGATTGGTTTTTTTAGTTTTTAACCTTGTTTGCGCTGGAAAGACTCTATTCTCACTGTATTTAATTGTTTTTGTCATTTATGCGGTAATTAAGTTATGATTGGTTAGCTTCAAAATTATCAATTAATTAGCTACATCATAGGCGTAGCAGAAGTGCAGTGTATTTTTTTATACGGTGCAATCTAGAGTTTGAATTGTTATGATTGTCTGAATTTATCCATACATATCGATCGCCAAATAGAAGTTGAGATAACAAACACTTTTTTTCACGAAGGTTAAAAAAACAACAACCACTTTAATATAACTTTGCTATGGTGCTAGTAAAGTTATTGGGCAAGGACTAAAATTCACTTTATTTTATTTATGATATGAGCCTACCAATGTTTTCCCAACTTTTACCAGGCATAAAGCCTTCATGGGAATTTTCAGAGCGTAAATTATTGCTGTCCCTGACAGATATCCTGCTGATTACTACTGGGATTGTTGGATCGGTTTGGTACTGGACATACAGAGACAACCGCACATTTGAGTGGAATTTTGACAGCAATTCATTGTGGATTGTGGTGATGGCGATCGGTTGGTTGATCTGGATGTTTATCAACGATCTGTACGATCTGCGAGTCGCAGTCAAACTCAAGCAGACTATTGAACGGATCGCTTTGGGTGGCGTGGTTGCCGCCGTCATCTATTCGATTTACTATTTTGTAACTGTTCCAGTTCCATTAAGTGGAGCTGCGTTTTCGCTCCGGTTTGCGCCTGCATTAGCAATTGTCTCCATCAGCATTTTGTTATCGATTTGGCGGACACTTTATACTGTCTTCTTGGGTGAGGGACATGCCAGCCAACGGACGCTGATTTTTGGAGCGGGCGTTACGGGATCGGTCTTAGCAGAAGCGTTTCAACACAATCCCTACTATCAAGCGATCGGATTTATCGATGATGACAAAAAACTGCACGGCAAAACTTATCAAGATGTCCGAGTTTTAGGTGATCGTCAAAACATGTTGTTTGAAGTTGAGCAACACGGGATCAATGAAATTGTACTCGCAGTTAGTAAGCCCATTGACGACGATTTGCTCCAAATGTTGAGTGATTTTCACGAGCGTGGCGTGGCGATTACGCCCATGCCAGTACTCTATGAAAAGCTGATGGGCAAGGTCGCTGTAGAATATATTGGCAGCCAGTGGTACTCTGCACTCCCGTTTCGCAAGAATCCATTCGAGACATTTAATCGGGTGGGGAAGAGGTGTCTGGACTTAGTTTGTGGGCTAATTATTGGTCTGATCTTAGCCATCGTGTTTCCTTTTGTGGCTCTGGCAATCAAACTAGATAGTCCTGGAGCGATCTTCTACAAGCAAGAACGGGTGGGACAGTATGGAGCAGCTTTCACAGTGTACAAGTTTCGATCGATGGTTCAAAATGCCGAACGAAATGGTAAAGCACAGTGGGCAGTCAGAAATGATGCTCGAATTACCAAAGTTGGTAACTTTATCCGCAAGACGCGGCTAGATGAGCTACCACAGGTATTAAATGTGTTGCGTGGCGAAATGAGCATGGTCGGACCACGCCCCGAACGGTATCAATTTATCGAAGAACTCCAACAGCAGATTCCGTTTTACCGAACACGGCTAGCTGCTAAACCTGGACTCACTGGCTGGGCACAGGTCAACTATGGCTATGGCAGTACGACTCAAGACGCTCTCATTAAGCTTCAGTACGACCTTTACTACCTCAAACATTGGTCGCCTTGGTTGGATTTCAAAATCTTACTCCGAACATTTGCAGTAGTGCTGAAAATGCAGGGTCAGTAATTAACGATCCATTTGGATTTACCGTAGTCGTTGGCGGTAGGGTCACGTTTGCCCCAGCAATAGCCTACCGTAGGTAATCGATCAAGTGTTCGCCCACTCTGAGCGCATTAGCAATAATTGTCAAAGCTGGGCTGATACTGGCGTTGGAGGGAAAGAAGCTACCGTCTACCACATAGAGATTATCCAGATCGTGAGCGCGACAATTGGGATCTAAGACTGAGGTTTGGGGATCTTCACCAAAGCGACAGGTGCCGCACTGATGCGCCATCACTGCCAGGGGAGCTTCGCCTTTGGGATGTAGTACCCCAGGTTGGAAGCCATCTAGAGATCTTTCGACTCCTTTTAAGATCTCAATCCACCGATAAATTAATCGATCGTGTGCCTCGGTATTATTGGGGGTATAGTCAATCTGGATTTTGTTGCCAATCAGTCGCACGCGGTTATCAAGATCGGGTAAATCTGCTGTCTGCGCCCACCAACCGAGGGATCGAGTAGCTAACTGTTTGATCCCAAATCCTGGCATGAATTTGGCTAATACAGACAGCATCGGTGGAGCCTCCGTAAAAATCGGATCGGTAAGCAGTCCCCCCGTATTGTAAATATGTCCCATTGGGTAAGGAAAATCCTCGTCGCCCCAGTAAAAATCATTCACATAAATGCTGCGCGAAAAGACCCCCGAATTTTGTTTCTTACTGAGTTGAACTACCGCAGTCATCAAACCCTTCATTAAATTTCGCCCCACCAAATCGGAGCTATTCGCTAATCCCTGGGGATGGAGATCGTTGCGGGAATGTAGTAGGAGCGCGGCTGAATTTACCGCACCGCAGGCTAAGACGATAATATCTGCCAAAAATAGATAGGATTGTCCGCCGATTTCTGCTTCTACTCCTTTCACCGCCCGCCCCGAAGGATTGGTGTGTAGACAAACCACTTTTGCCCCTGTCTTGAGGGTGACATTGGGATACTTTAGGGCGGGATTAATCCCGTAAATCTCTGCATCACCCGTGGGATCCTCTGCTTGGAGATTTAGAGATAGGGGGATCGAGGTGGGATGCAAACCTTGCTTCTCGATGGCGGTGGCGACATCTTGGATTTGGGATTGATGTTCGATCGCTGGAAACGGATATTCGCTACTATGGGATGGCTCGGTGGGATCGGTGCTACTGTGCCCGTGAACTTGGTAGAGGGTTTCGGCTTCGGTATAGTAAGGGGCAAAGTCTGCATATTTCAGACACCATGTTGGCGATATCCCCGCCTGATGTTTTACCGCCTCAAAATCCCGTTCCCGCAGTCGTAGTAATGCGGCATTATAAATCTTAGTATTTCCACCCACGGCATAATTCATCTGGGGTGAAAATGGTTCTCCAGCACTGTCAAACCACTGCTCTGGGGCATGATAGCGATCGCTTTTAAAGGCCTCCACATCGCTGCGATTTTGGTCGGCGGCAGACATGAAATCACCCCGCTCTAGGATCAGAATTTTTTTCCCTGCGGCTGCGAGTTTGTGGGCAAGGGTACCACCACCTGCACCTGTGCCCACAATAATTAGATCGTAATCTTGGTCATCAATAATCATAATTTTTTTGTTTATTTAGATCTTTCACTGCCAGACGTAGAGCAATATAAATAAGACAATCCAAATCACATCGACAAAGTGCCAGAATAATGATGTTGCTTCAACGCCAAATTCCCCATTGTCATAATTCCCAGGGATAAACGATCGAATTAACATCAGCGATTGGAGCAGTACTCCCGTCAAAACGTGCAACCCGTGAAAGCCAGTGAGTAAGTAAAAGGTGCCACCAAATAAACCAGACGTAAACCCAAACTTCAGCCCCTGCCATTCGACAATTTGACCGTAGAGAAAGTAACTACCCATCAACATCGTCAGCAGCCAAAAAAAGCGAAATCCCCATAGATTCTGCTGACGCAAACAGCGTTCGGCAAAGTAAATAACGAAACTACTCGATACTAAAATCACCGTATTAATTGCTGGCTCTCGAATTTCTAATCCCGATACACCTGCGGGGAGCCAATCAACAGCATTAGTTTTATAGACATAGTAACCAATAAAAAAGCCCAGGAAAACGACACTCTCAGATAGCAAAAAGATAATAAACCCAAACATCCGATTGTCTGGTTCATCATGATGATGCGCTACATTCGGAGCTGTACTTTCGATCGAGTTATCAATTTCAGTTGTATTTATCATGATGATTGAGTATCGATCGTGGTTTAAATTTACTAATTTGCGATCTTAATCAGATCCCCGACTTCCTCAAGAAGTCGGGGATCTATTTATTTGAACCTTGCTATAATTTATCGGCATTCGATACTAATGGTTCATTCATCCCATAACCATAAGGCTCGGCAACGACAATCGGCAATTCCTCAAAGTTTTCGTGCGGTGGTGGGGAAGTGACTAACCACTCTAAGCCAATTGCCCGCCAGGGGTTGGCTGGAGCTTTTTTGCCCTGTACCCATGAACCCACGAAATTAACTAGAAAGGGGAGCGTAGACATGCCTAATAAGAAACCACCTAAACTCGCAATCACGTTCCAAAAAGCGAATTCTGGATCGTAAGAAGCTACTCTGCGGGGCATTCCTTGTAATCCTAACGGGTGCATCGGAAAAAAGTTGAGATTGGTACCTAGAAAAGTCAGGGCAAAGTGTAGTTTACCCAAGCCTTCGTTATACATCCGTCCCGTCATTTTGGGAAACCAGTGATAGAGCGCGGCATAGATCCCCATCACTGTTGCCCCATAGATCACGTAATGAAAATGCCCGACCACAAAGTAGGTATTATTAACGTGAATATCGACGGGTACGGCGGCTAACATAATCCCTGTGATGCCGGAAAAGACAAACATCACTAGTCCGCCCATCGCAAATAGCATGGGAGTATCTAGCCGTAATTTACCACCCCAAATCGTCCCCACCCAGGCGAATACTTTAATCCCTGTCGGCACCGAAATCAACATCGTCGTGAACATAAATAACATCCGCATCCAGCCAGGTGTGCCACTGGCAAACATGTGATGCACCCAGACAACGGCACTTAAACCCGTAATAATCAGGGACGAAACTGCTACAACTTTGTAGCCAAATAATGGCTTACGGGCATATACCGGAAATAGCTCGGAGAAGATGCCGAATACGGGAAGGATAATCACGTAGACAGCAGGGTGAGAATAGAACCAGAAAAAGTGCTGGAATAATACAGGATCGCCGCCTTTCGCTGGATCGTAGAAGCTCGTCCCCGCGACGAGATCGCAGAGTAACAGCACCGCGCCTGCGGTGAGGGCTGGTAAACCAAATAATTGAATAATTTGGGCACTTAATACCGCCCAAACAAATACGGGCATCCGAAACCAAGTCATGCCTGGTGCCCGCATTCGGAAGATGGTGGTGACAATATTAATCGCTCCTAAAATGGAAGAGATACCCGATAGGACGATCGCCAGTAACCACAAAAATTGACCGTTAATTAAGTTGCCGCTGGGGTTCTGAAGACTGACGGGGGGATATGACCACCAGCCCGACTGAGCGGGGCCGCCAGGGACGAGGAAGCTGCCAATCAGGACGATCCCAAAGATTGGAATCATCCAAAAAGCGATCGCATTCAAGCGCGGAAAAGCCATATCCCGTGCGCCAATCATCAGCGGCACTAAGTAATTCGCCAATCCAGCTAAAACGGGAAATGTCCATAGAAACAACATCACGGTACCGTGCATGGTGAACATGGCATTATAGACGGTTCGATCGACTAAATCCGATTCGGGCGTGAGCAGTTCACCGCGAATAATCATCGCGAACACACCACCAATCAGGAAGAAGAAAAAGGCGGTAACGATATACTGGATGCCGACTACTTTGTGATCGGTACTAAATCCAAAGAACCGCCGCCAATCTTCTGGCTCGTGAGAATTGTCGAGATCAATATCAATTTCGGGGATAGATATATTAGTCATTAGGGTTAGAGTAATTAACTATCGGTGGATCCGCAGGTACAATCGTTTTCCAGCCTGCGCGGGTCGATTTTTGGTTGTATTCAGCAAATGCGGTATTGTGAGCGGCTGCGGGCGTTGTAGCTGCCGATCGAGTGAGCCAGTTCTGATAGTCGGCGGCAGGTTCGACGACGACATTTGCTTGCATGGCGGCGAAGTAAGTACCGCTATATTGGGAGTCTCGCAGCCGATATTTACCCGCCAAAATCGGCGTGAATTCAAAGTTGCCCACCCGCCCAGGAATCATATCTTGCTTGAGTCGGAAGGCGGGGATATAGAAGCCATGAATCACATCCTGCGCTTTGAGGATCAGGTGCGCTCGCTGATTTACAGGGAGATGTAGTTCGGTGCTGCTGACTTTTTGGGCAGGATAACGAAATTCCCA
>JANNBD010000377.1:0-5173 GCA_031385105.1 Chamaesiphon sp. OTE_78_metabat_374 | reverse complement strand
CAAATTTTACTCAATCCTGGAGTAAGGACGATTTATCTTCCCCAGCAGCCAGATATGGATCCAAACCATACGGTATTAGAACAGGTATTTGCTGATAGTGGCGAGCAAATGCAACTGGTGCGGGAGTATGAGGAAGTATCCGAAAAATTAGCTCATCCAGAGAATAATGAATCAACTGAATTGTTGAATAAATTATCAGACGTGATGCAGCGGATGGATGCGCTAAATGCCTGGGAAGTAGAGACGAAAGCGAAGATTATTCTGACTAAGTTGGGGATTGTAGATTTTGAGGCGAAAGTTGGCGATCTGTCAGGCATTGAGCGCATCCATTCGCTGCATCACATCTGATAATTTATTCAACAATTCAGTTGATTCATTATTCTCTGGATGGGCTAATTTTTCTGAGACTTCTTCATATTCCCGCACCAGTTGCATCTGCTCACCACTATCAGCAAATACCTGTTCTAGTACCGTATGGTTTGGATCCATATCTGGCTGCTGCGGCAGATAAATCGTCCGCACGCCAGGATTGAGTAAAATCTGACCACCATCGATCGGTTCTAAACCTGCGATCATCTTTAATAGCGTCGACTTACCAGATCCGTTCATTCCAATCAAGCCCACTTTGTCCGCCGCATCTAAGCTAAACGATCCACCTTTGAGAATCTCTTTGATTCCAAAGTCTTTTTTAACTGATTGCAGCGTGAAAATAGTCATAATTTGGGTGCTTAGTGCTGGGAGGTAGTGCTTGGTTGTGGAAGGGGTTAGACTTTAGGCTTTAGGTGTTGGCAAGTGAAATATCTCAGACTAACTCGATCAAGATCGGATCTGCTGCCATAACAAACACAATAATCCCCCACTCAGTTCTCAGAGATGTGCTGCGAACTGGGTGAGGTAGTTATCATTGTATGTCGATCGAGCCTGTTAATGTCAGGCGTTGCACAATTCGGCTACGCTCATTGCAAGCTGTATTGCCCAACACACAAGGATATTTCGCCAGACTGATTCTAGGCTTGATACAATGTACTCAGTCCTCGCCATGTAGGAGTATCGCTTTGATGACCTTATCAACAGTCGTAGTAACGCATCCTCGATTTGAATCTTTTGAGGACTATCTAGATTATACAGATGACAATAATCGGCTATACGAATTATTTAATGGAGAATTAATTGTAGTGCCACCAGAATCAGGGTTCAACATTGGGATTGCGACGAACCTTCTCATCTATTTCGCCCAAATGTTCGGTCATTTACGACCGCGAGGTCATGGGCTAGAGCTAGAAGTCAATGGTGAACCCCGCAATCGTTATCCTGATTTTACGATTATTAAAACAGAACACATTGAACAATTACGTTCTCGGAATACGATCAGATTGGAGATGGCACCGCCAGATTTAGTTGTAGAAGTAGTTAGTCCTGGTAATCTGCAACGAGAGTCTCCAGAGGAGAGGCTGCGCCAACGAGACTATATCGCCAAGCGAATTCAATACCAAGATTCTCTTTCAGAGAGGCTACGCCAACGAGACATTCCAGTGTATTGGATTATCGATCCACAGGTGAAAGAAGTTATGGTTCTGACATTAACAGATGCCGGATATCAAGAGCAAATTTATCGAGGTAGTGATAAATTAAAGTTTCAGGATAAATTGCTAGATTTGAGTGCCGATGATATCCTCTCTGCTGGTTGCTAGTAATTTACACAAATTGTAAAACCATAAACCTTATATTAGCCTCAATTTACAAGATCTTAATAGATCTATTCGCAATAGCCGCATTTAAAATTTATGAGTATTAAACAAATTATTCGAGCTAAAATTTAGGGCTGATGAATCCCTCTGATCTGCGGGATTGACGACTGACGTTGAATTTTGTGGCGTACTGCCCATTGTTAGCGCAGGTGAAACCAGGAATATCACAACTCTGGCGACAATATTCCCTACCCGCCCAAACTTAGCAGTCGTTTTCCACAATGGTGGCAAGAATAACAATCCCCATAGGATCATCACGATCGCCATTGATGGCTGACTGGCAATACTAGTGATACCTACGAGGAAAAGCAGCGCGGATAGACCCCATCCAATAAACGTGAAAATTTTAATCATGAGATGCACCTTAGATACTTCCTATGATTATTCCATAATCAGATGTAATTTAATTACATCTGATGTCGATCGAGCTGATTAATCTCAGCCTTTACCTGTTTGTAACCAATTGGCTAATCCAGCGGGTGCTTGAACTTGGTTGAGGATGGTGCGGAGGGAGTCGCCTTCGAGGACTTCTCGATCGAGCAACACTTTCGTAGTAGATTCTAATAACTCCCGATTTTGCTCTAGGATGGCTTTAGCCATACTGTTTGAGCCATCGATTGTTTCTTTGATCAGTCGATCGATTTCAATCGCTACATCGCCACTGACAGCTCGGCGAGTATTACTATCATCGCCCAAGAATTGTGACTGGCTGCCAGCAAAAGCAATTGGCCCAAGTGTATCACTCATCCCGTAGAGCGTAATCGCTTTTTCGGCGAGGCTGGTTGCCTTTTGGATATCGTCACTCGCGCCTGTCGATACTTTGCCAAACACCACAGATTCCGCTGCCCGTCCACCCAAGAGGGTGGCAATTTGACCGCGAATTTCATCTTCCATCATCAGAAAACGATCCTCATCCGGCATCTGGAGCGTATAGCCCAAGACACCCACGCCACGGGGAACGATCGAGATTTTCTCAACTTTACCGCGTCCAGTCATTAAGGCACCGACTAACGCATGTCCAACTTCATGATAGGCGACAGTTTGCCGCTCGATCGGATTTAGTACCCGCGAACGTTTTTCCAATCCGACTAATACCCGCTCGAAGGCTACCTCAAAATCAGCCATTAACACCGCTTGACGATTGTTGCGTGCCGCCATTAGAGCCGCTTCATTAACCAGGTTCGCCAAATCCGCACCTGTCAAACCAGATGTGCGCGTTGCTAACAATTCCAGATCTACGTCCTCGCCCAACTTGACATTATTGGCGTGAACAGTCAGAATCTGCGCTCTGCCAGACCTGTCTGGGCGGTCAACCACTACCTGTCGATCGAACCTGCCTGGACGACGTAATGCCGGATCGAGGACTTCAGGGCGATTTGTAGCGGCAATCAGGATCACGCCTGTGTTGCCATCAAAGCCATCCATTTCTGTCAGGAGTTGATTGAGGGTTTGTTCACGCTCATCGTTACCGCCGCTGGGATTCATGCCATTGCCACGGGATTTGCCGATCGCATCTAGCTCATCGATAAAAATGATACAGGGTGCTTGACGTTTGGCTTTGTCAAATAAATCTCGGACTCGCGATGCACCCACCCCAACAAACATTTCGACAAATTCCGAGCCAGACATACTAAAGAATGGTACTCCTGCTTCACCCGCCACCGCTTTAGCGAGCAAAGTTTTACCCGTACCTGGAGGGCCGACTAGTAGTACACCTTTGGGGATTTTAGCTCCGAGGCGGGTATACTTATCGCTATTTTTGAGGAAATCGACAACTTCTTGGAGTTCTTGTTTGGCTTCATCGACACCAGCAACATCAGCAAATTTAACCCCAGTTTTTCCTTGAGAATAAGTTCTAGCTTTACTCTTATCAACACCCATCACTCCGCTGCTACTTTCGGTATATTTAAGCAACAAAGCACCCGCGCCAACCGCAACTAATGATGGTAGAACGACAGCTAATAAGGTACCCAACCAAGAATCAGCTTGAGGATTTTGGATGGTGTATTCTACACCATTTGCAGTTAGCAAATCAGGTAAGCTTTCTGCAAGTAGATCTGGAATAGTAAAATAATTTTCGTTGCTATCCTCACCTTTAACTGTATACTCAACTCGATTAGAGCTGATTGCTACCTTGGCAACTCGGTTGGCTTTAATTGCTGCGAGAAAATCACCGTAAGCCTGTTGGGAAATAGTTGCCATCGTTTTATAAACAAAAAGAGTAGATGGAGAGTAATACCAAATCTAGGTAACAGTTAAGCTTTCGATTAGTGAAGTATTCGGTTGGCTTGTGCTGATGTTTTTATCTTAGGTGATCGATTGAACCAATATAAGTCGTGGTGATACTCTAATAGCTGGCGGTAAACCACACTGAAATACCCGTAAAGCGATCGACAAATTGAATTTTTGGGATCCAGTTATCAGAATGGTCAAGCACTTAGTTAATGCTACAAAAGTCTCTCAGCTACGATCTCTGCCAAAATATCAATCCAGCCCCAAAAGATAGTTGAATTGGCTTAGATATTTCCATAGCGCACCCAGTATCATGTTGAAATATCAATGTTTGTGATACCGATCGCTCACCATTGGTTTCAGCTACAAGTGGAGACAGTTAATTTGCTTATGACCGATACTGCAACCAAACAACCTGTGATCCCAACCAACTTGGCACGGCATGAATTAGTGTTGCAGGTAGAAAGCGACTCGAAGGCTCAATCAGAACTGCTCCTGAAGCGTTATTCAATTCAGTCATTATTAGGTCGAGGTGGTTTTGGGGTCACATTTTTAGCTCAAAATACGCACTTACCCGAACAGCCATTGTGCGTAGTCAAGAAATTTGCCCCGATCTTTACCGATCCGAAATTAGTTGCGATCGCCCGCGATCAGTTTGGGCTAGAATCATTGATGCTCAGTCGATTGGGCAGTCACGCTCACATTCCGACCCTGCTGGATTATTTTCAGATTGGGACGGACTGCTACCTGGTCGAAGAGTACATCCCAGGCACTGTTCTATCCCAGATCGTCACTAACCAACATCAATTCACTGAAGCAGAAGTCGAAAACTTTTTGACGCAGATGCTGAAACTGTTGGAGTATATCCACTCTCACCATTTAATTCATCGCGATATCAAACCGCAAAATATTATCCTGTGCCAAACAGATCGCCGTTTCGTGCTGGTGGATTTTGGTGCTGTCAAAAATCTGTCTCCCATTACCAATCCAACTAAAAATGCCGAATACAGCACGGCTGTCGGTACACCAGGCTTCGCACCACCTGAACAGCTTGCCAACTATCCAGTCTACGCCAGCGATATCTATGCTTTGGGCATGACCTGCATCTATTTGCTCACAGGCAAGCAGCCCAGTGAATTTGCCACCAATCCCTATACCTGTGAACTGATGTGGGCAGAGGATCTCAACCTCAG
>JANNBD010000372.1:0-20876 GCA_031385105.1 Chamaesiphon sp. OTE_78_metabat_374 | reverse complement strand
AGTCCGCCTACGCGGACTAAATTTATTATTAGTCCGCGTAGGCGGACTTTGCATCATGAGCCACGATTTCAATCGTATGCATTATCATCGGTAGCAACATTTGATTACTTAATCAGAATCTAGATAATATTCACTATTGCTGTCAATCAGCCGCAACTAAATTTAATCCTGGCTACCGCGCGATACTTGCCACTTTCGTGGGAATAGTTGGTGCGACGATGGCTGTATTCGATCGCCAATCAGTCGATCCGTATAGACTAGAACTCTCACTCTTGGCAATGGTGGGTAATGCCGATCGCAAGTGGCTAGCCACCGCAACTGTAGTGCTATCATAGGTTTGAGTTATGAGCTTCGGATATAATCCAATCCCAATAATTGGAATGATCAGGCACAATGCGATCGATAATTCCCGTGGTTGAGCATCTACTAATCCTTCACCATTCGACTCGCTCTGCTGCCCATAGAACACGCGGCGCAACATCGACAGCAAGTAAATCGGTGTCAGCAATAAGCCCACCGCCGATAAAAAGACTACCCCAGTTTTAAACCCGATGCTGTAGATATCACTAGTCGTCAAACCTAAGAAGATTGTTAGTTCACCCACGAAGCCACTCATTCCAGGTAAAGCCAAGGAAGCCATCGACGCAAACGTAAATAACGCGAAGGTTGTCGGCATCGATTTTGCCATTCCCCCCATCTTATCCATTGACAATGTGTGTGTCCGCTCGTAAATTGTCCCCGCTAGGAAAAATAATGCCGCTGCAATCAAACCATGCGAGATCATTTGCAGCATGGCACCATTGATACCTAGTGCTGTGAATGAAGAAATGCCGATTAGCACAAATCCCATGTGGGAAATCGATGAATAAGCCAGCCGCCGCTTGAGATTGTCCTGAGAGAAGGCAGCTAGGGCACCGTAGACAATATTAACCACACCCAAGATTGCCAGGACAGGTGCGAAGTAGACATGAGCATGGGGCAACATCTCTGCATTTAGCCGAATCAGCGCGTAACCACCCATCTTCAGCAATACCCCTGCCAAAATCATCGAACCAGGTGCGGGAGCTTCGCCGTGGGCATCTGGCAACCAAGTGTGAAACGGAAAGATTGGGAGTTTGACACCGAAGGCAATCAGGAAGCCTGCATATGCTAATAATTCTAAGCCGATCGGATACTGTTTCAAACCCAATTCGGTAAAATCAAACGTTACCGTATCGCCATAGAACGCCAATGCTAGGGCAGAGACAAGGATAAAAATCGATGCCAGTGCAGTGTACAGAATAAACTTTGTCGCAGCGTAGAACCGTTGCCCGCCACCCCAAATCGAAATAATCAAATAAACCGGAACTAGCTCCAATTCCCACAGCATGAAAAACATCAGCAGATCGTGGGCTAAAAACACCGCAATCTGGGCACTGTACATCACCAGCATCAACCCATAAAACAAGCGCGGCTTAATCTTGATATTCCACGCCGCAAAGATGGCTAGAGTCGTCACAAACCCAGTTAAGACCACTAAGGGCATGGATAGACCATCTACGCCCACAGACCAGTTTAGACCTAGTTGGGGGATCCAACCATACCGTTCGACTAGCTGCAAATCTGGGTTCTGAATATCGTATTGCGTAGCGAAAGTATAAATAATCAAACAGAATTCTAAAATCCCCGCTCCCAATGCGTACAGCCGCACATTTTTACCATCGGTGTCGGGCAGGACAGGAATAGCTAAGGCAGCTATGAGCGGAAACGCGATAATCGCAGAGAGCCAGGGAAATTCAGGAGTCATGGGTAGGCGATGAGGATCGAGTAGACTACTTCACAGCTAGACAACGGCAGCATCTAATCTGCAATAAGTATAAATACTTATTATGTCTATGATATCTTCTGTAAAGAATGATGGCAATATGTAAACAGAAATTTACATAATTTAAAGTATCGATCTCATCGTACCCTCTTTTTAGAAGGATATTGCTAGTGTCAGACCCAATCTTCAGCAATAGAAACCGCGATTAGCAATCACTACAGGTTTGCCGAAGTAGTCTAGCACTAGACAATAAAAATTAGACGATCACTTATTTTCCCCAGTCTCCCAGTCTCCCAGTCCCCCAGCTTTTTTACTCAAGCATTTCTAGATTACGGACTGCACCTCGATCGGCACTAGTAGCCAGTAGAGCATAAGCCTTGAGGGCTGCGGTTACTTTGCGCGGACGCGGTTGTGCGGGCTTCCAGGCATCTTTGCCCTTGGCTGCCATCGCCGCTCGACGGCTGGCTAGTTCTGCATCTGATAAATCGACATGGATCCGCCGATTGGGGATGTCGATCTGGATCGAATCACCGTCTTGCACTAGGGCAATATTACCGCCTGCTGCCGCCTCTGGCGAAGCATGACCGATCGACAGTCCCGAAGTCCCGCCCGAAAAGCGACCATCGGTCAACAGGGCGCAGACCTTGCCCAAATCCTTGGATTTGAGATAGCTGGTGGGGTAGAGCATTTCCTGCATTCCTGGCCCCCCGCGCGGCCCTTCATAGCGGATTACGACCACATCGCCCGCTTTAACTTCATCGCTGAGAATACCGTTGACAGCCGCATCTTGGCTCTCATACACCCGTGCTGGGCCTGTAAATACATGGACGCTTTCGTCTACCCCTGCGGTTTTGACAATGCAACCGCGTTCGGCTAGATTGCCGTAGAGCACCGCTAGCCCGCCCTCAGAGCTGTAAGCATTCTCGGCATTCCGAATACAGCCTTCTGCTCGATCGAGATCGAGGGAATCCCAGCGCGTCGATTGACTAAACGCTACCTGAGTCGGAATCCCTGCTGGCCCTGCCTTAAAGAAGGTGTGAACGGCTGCATCCTGAGTCCGTGAGATGTCCCAGCGATCGAGTCCATCTCCAAGCGTGGGACTATGAACGGTGGGCAGATCTGAATGCAGCAATCCAGCTCGATCGAGTGAGCCGAGAATGCTAGGAATACCACCCGCTCGATGCACATCTTCCATGTGGTATTTAGGGCTATTTGGTGCCACTTTGCACAGTTGGGGCACCTGACGAGAGAGCCTGTCGATATCATCCAGAGTAAAATCAACCTCCGCTTCATGGGCGGCAGCTAATAGGTGCAGAATGGTATTGGTTGAGCCACCCATCGCGATATCGAGCATCATCGCATTCTCAAACGCTTTGAAACTAGCAATGGAGCGGGGGAGTACCGACTCATCGTCTTGTTCATAATAGCGACGAGTAATGCTGACAATGGTGCGGGCGGCATTGAGGAAAAGCTCCTTGCGATCGAAATGAGTCGCCAAGACAGTCCCATTCCCAGGTAGAGCCAGACCGATGGCTTCAGTCAGACAATTCATCGAATTGGCAGTAAACATCCCCGAACAGGAGCCACAGGTGGGACAGGCAGAACGCTCATACTCAGCGACCACCTCATCGCTAATCCGGCTATCAGCAGCCACCACCATCGCGTCTACCAAGTCCAGCTTGTGTTCTGACAGCTTGGTCTTACCTGCCTCCATTGGGCCACCAGAGACGAAGATCGCCGGAATATTCAGCCGCAGGGCAGCCATCAACATCCCCGGCGTAATTTTGTCGCAGTTGGAAATGCAGACTAGGGCATCGGCACAGTGGGCATTGACCATATACTCGACCGAATCGGCGATAATCTCCCGCGAGGGCAGACTGTAGAGCATCCCGTCATGTCCCATCGCAATGCCGTCATCTACGGCGATTGTATTGAACTCTTTCGCGACACCGCCTGCGGCTTCGATCTCCCGACAGACCAACTGACCCAAATCCTTGAGATGAACGTGACCAGGGACAAATTGAGTAAAGGAATTAGCAACGGCAATGATCGGCTTTTCAAAGTCCTCAGTCTGCATTCCAGTAGCTCGCCAGAGGGCGCGGGCACCTGCCATATTGCGTCCGTGGGTGGAGGTTTTCGATCGATAGGTTGGCATGGCGGGTTTGATTCGGCTCAGAATTATTGATAGTTTAGATTTTAGGGTATTTGACCGCCATTTTTTGAGATGAAATTCAGTTGATTTCAACTATTTGCTCGAAGAGTGGTATTCCGTCGCCAAATCCAGAATAAATAACCGATTTCTAGCATATTTCCTAGAATCATCCCAATTGCCGCAGCAGTAGCTCCATTCTGTCCCGATTGCGCGCCCAAATATGCTGTGCTCAACATCCCGATTGCCCCTACCCAAGCAGCCTGATTTACGCCCCACGTCCGCCCTTCACTGACTAAAAAACCTTGAATTGCATTTTGCACCGACACAAATAGCGGAATTATGGCGCAGATTAATAAGACTGGGCGCACTCGCGAAATTAGGTCTGGATCGCTGCTGACAAACGAACCAATCGCTTGTTCACTCATCGGTGTACCGCTAACTGATAACAGAATCAACGAGCAGACAATTCCAACGGTAATCGCAAATATAATTAATAATCGATCGGGCACCAACTTCCGATTGCGAATAATAATCTGCTGCACCATCCGCGTCGAATTAGCGATAACCAATACTAACCCCCAGGCAGCAGGCCAAGCAGCCAAAGCGATCTCCCCATCGTTAGCCCGTGCTACCACGCCGACTAGAGCCGCCCTTGCCCCCCAGACTAGCATCATCGTCCCGCCCAAAGGCGCGTAAAATTTCCAGACTCCGGCTAGATCTTGGGGTAAATCTGGTGTAGATATTAGCTCCGGTAATTTCGTGGCTGCTAATTTTCGCGCCAGATAGGTGACAGCCACAGCCTCCGCAATTACGCCCCAGACTAAGCTCATCCCTGCAACTACCGCGCCATTACTTTTGAGCACAAATCCGCCAGCGAGAATTGCACCCACTACCAACAGCCGCACAATCCCAGCTTGAGCTACCGCATAACTGTGTCCGCCATGAATTAATAAGCCTTGAAAATATCGCCGCCAACCGATCGCCAATGGCCATAGAATTACGATCGTCAGTACCGATCGAATCGTATGGCTCAAACTAGGCGCAACCCCCAACCAGCCTTCCCCCACGATCGCAAAAACTGCGGGGATAGTTACCAGCGCGAGTAATAAACTCATCGCGCCACTCGCAATTAAAGTAAACTTCCAGAGTGCCTGACGAGATGCTTGAGTAGGAGCCAGGGCATTGCTGGTATGGAGCAACATAATAATCGGACTTTCACAGAAAATGGCGATCGCTTTGGCGACACCTACGGCGGCAATATTAGTTCGCGGATCTGGTAAATGGGCAAGGGTAGTGGTAGTTAAAGGATCTCCCAATGCCATTGTTACATCAGACAAAGATAGCGGAATGAATTGTTGCCACAGTTGAATTAATTGGCGATTGCGAGACATTAAAATCTTAGTATTTAGGGAAATTCAACATTTGTTTGGAAGCTAGATTATGCCTATAAATTAGCTGATTGGCAGTACCCACCCACCGCAAGATCTTACTGCCGATCATAAGCTGATGACCATCGATCGACAGATGTTGTCTATTCAGAAGATATTCGATCGTCACTTAGACTTAGTTCAGCTCGATAAACGATCGTTTAGCTAAATGCCCTGTAAATATCGATTCAGCAGAACCGACGCTGTGCCTACGGCAGGCTATCGCCAACGCGAACGAAATTAAACCGTCCATCAGCTTTTTCGCTACCGATTGTTGCACTAACTTTCACTTGATATTGACCAGTGACTTTCTCTTTTAATACTGCTGCATAATGCTTACCACTGGCATCATAACTAAGCGGAATAGTTTTCAGTTTACCATCTGGTAATTGGACATCAGCAGTGACTTTGGCATTGGCAACAGCTTCATGAGTATCACCTTTTTGCAGGTACAAATCTAAGTGAGTTTCATTACTGCCCTTCTCTGGAACGAACTCTAAGTGATATTTACCCGATTCGACTACTTGTCCGCCCTGATTGCTCTTACTACCCGCACTACTTTCAGCTTTAGCCGTAGTCATTGCTGGAGCTGTAGTTACTGCTGGGGTTGCAATTTCGGTTGTAGGTGCAGCAGCCTTTGGGCTAGCTGAATCGCTGGTTTTCGCCTCTTTGCTACAGGCTCCCAGTAGTAATAGTCCAGCACTAGCTAAACCGATAATTCCTGAAGTTAATAAGTTCATGTTTGCACTCCTGATTGAATATAGTTGTTGAAAATAAATAGACTTTCGCAATAAGATTATAGGACTCATTTCAATACGGTTCGGTTAGCCTACGATTAAAATCGTGGCTAGTGATACAAAGTCCGCCTACGCGGACTAATATTACGAGTGATAGTTGATTAATCGAACCGTATTGGGACTCATTTACGATCAATCTATTTGAGAGAAATAGGCTTTACCAATAAGGTAGACCGACCTATCATAAACAACCAAGATGAAATCCAGATGAAATGAAGAAATTCAGCTCCCGCAAGATCCGAATACATCCAATTAGATATAAAGATATCGATCAAAAAATTGAAGCAGATCTATATAGCTTACATGTGCATGAAAAATTGCTCTGGTTTCGGTTCCTCCTCTTTTTTTGGAAATAAATGTTGGCCAAACTTGGCATATAGGGCAGGCAATACCAATAACGTAATCGCCGTAGAAGTAAACAAACCACCAAAGACAACGATCGATAAAGGTTGTAATAATTCCTGTCCTGGCCCACCTTGGAATACCATCGGTGCTAAACCCAAACCTGAGGTTAAAGCCGTCATCAAGATCGCATTTAGTCGCTCCATCGAACCTTTGACAATAATTTCTTTCATCGGCATTCCTTCGGCATATTTAGTATTGTAGTTATCTACTAATAACAATCCGTTCCGAGTTGCCACCCCAAACAAGGATACAAATCCTACTAAAGACGCGATCGAAATCACACCACCCGTCAGAGCTACTGCAATTACCCCACCTACCAAAGCAATTGGCAAGTTAATCATAATCATTAGTGTTGATGGGATCGACTGAACGGAAAGATACATCAAGACAGTAATTGCCACAAACGCGATCCCGCTGAAAACTAAAATGTTTTTACTGGCACGTTCTTCAGCTTCAAATTGACCTGCATATTGAATAAAGTAGCCCGTCGGTAATTGGACGTTGCTTTTAACTTTAGTTTCGATCTCAGTAACAAGTGAGCGGATATCGCGACCTTTAGCATTGGCTGATACAACGATCAAGCGCGAAACATTTTCCCGATTGATGGTATTTGGCCCTTTGCCTCGCTCGATCTTGGCGATACTAGCTAAGGGAATTTTTTGATTATTGGGGGTATCGATTAAAAGATTGCGAATGGTTTCTAGACTCTGCCGTGCTTCTGGTTTCAACCAGACAACTAAATCGAAAGATTGTTGATTTTCAAGAACTTTGGAAACGACTTTACCATTGAGAGCAGTTTCGATCGTCTCCGATAGATCGCCTACGGTAAGTCCATAACGGCTAGCTGCATCCCGATCGAATTTAATTTGAATCTGCGGTACTGGCAATTGAGGTTCGAGTTGTAAATCGACAACACCATTAACTGTTGCCATTTGTTGTTCTACTTCTTGGCCGATTTTTCGCAACTCGGCTAAGTCAGAACAAAAAATTTTCACCGCGATCGAAATTCTTACCCCCTATAAAACTTCATCCATCCGATGTTGGATAAACCCCCCAATATTTGCGGCGGCACCTGGAATTTTCTCGAATGCTGTTCGCATGACTTTGAGCGATTCTTCCCGATTTTCCATCCCTAGTTTACTGATTTCGACATCAACGTGAGCCAGATTCACACCTGCGGCATCAGAGTCACCAGCAGCTCGTCCGGCGCGAGTTTGGATGAAGGTAAACCGCTGATCATTTTTCAATGACTCTTCAACCACATGACCCGCTTTGGTGCTAACTTCAAGAGAAACAGTTGGGTAGGACAATAGTGTGTTTACCATCGTTTGCTCCTGAAACTCTGGTAAAAATGCTCTGCCAAATGAAGGGATAATTACAATTGATGCGACGGTTAAAACTGTAGCAGTCCCCATAATTAACAGGGGGTTTCTCATCGCGAAGTTCAAACACGCGCTATAAATTACCTTACAAAATCTCGCCAGCCAGGGTTCTCGCTGTGACACTTTGGTAGCGGGTAGTAAAATCGCACACAAAGCCGGAGAAACGAGTAAAGATTCTAAACTAGAAACAACAACTACTGCTAGATAAGCAATCCCCATCGGGGTGAAAATCTTCCCTTCAACCCCTGGTAATGTAAAAATCGGTGAGAAGACAATAATTCCAATAATCGTCGCGCCGATGAGTGAATCGCGCACTTCTTCAGAACCTTCAAAAATGATTTCCAGTGGAGTAAGTGGATCGCCCTCAGCTTTATTTTCACGCAAGCGACGATAGGTATTTTCACCATAAACGATCGCATCATCGATCGCCGTCCCAATTGCTACCGCCAAGCCGCCTAATGTCATCGTATTCAAACCGACTCCCAGCCATGACAGTACTAACATGCCAAATAGTAATGTCAGGAAAAAATCTAACAAACATACTGCCAAAACTCGCCAGTTCAGCAGAAATGGAATCAAGATAATCGCGGCGATGATACTCCCTTGAATTAACGAAGAACGCACATTATTGACGGAAGATTCGATGTAACTATCTTGACGAAAAGTGGTCTTAATTTGAATATCTTTGGGCAAGCCAACTTTAAGTTCGGCGATCGCTTTTTCCACGGCACTGCTGACAGTCGGCGTATCGTAGCTGGGCTGCTTATTCACCATCACGATAATTGCTGGCTTACCGTTAAAACTGCCATCGCCCCGTTTTAGTGCTGCACCAATTTGAATATCGGCGACATCTTGCAATCTGACAGGGGTACCATTGCGGGATAAAATCGTCGATTTTTGGAGATCTTCGATCGATTCGATCCTACCGATGCCCCGAATCAAGCTCTCGGTATCGGGAGTAATAAAAAAGCCACCTGCGGCATTGACATTTGCTTTTCTAGTCGCTTGAGTAACTTGGTCTAAAGTAATATTAAAAGCTGCTAATTTGACCGGATCGACTAATACTTGAAACTGTCGCTCATCGCCACCGAACACCAAAACTTGACTGACTCCTGGCACGGCTAAAAGGCGATTTGTCACTTGCCAATCGACAATCCGCCGCGCTGCCATCAGGGGATTTGGCGTAGCATTCTCACTATCGGCGACGGTAACAGCATACTGCACCACCAAACCGACGGGCGAAGTGGTGGGCGACATTTGGGGCGGTTCGACTCCTGGCGGTAGCTTACTAACGGCTTGTTGTAGTCGCTCGGTAATCAGTTGACGCGCCTGATAAATATCGGTTGACCAACTAAAAACCGACCGCACCACTGAAATTCCCGCCGCACTCGACGAACGCACGGCTGTAACTCCAGGCGTACCATTAATCGCACTCTCGATCGGTAATGTTACAAGGGATTCTACTTCTTCTGGTGCGAGTCCAGGTGCTTCGGTTTGGATCTCTACTTGTGGCGGCGCAAAAGCTGGCAACACATCCAACGGCATCTGGGGGATAACATAAACTGTCCACAATGAGACGATCACAGCGGCTAGTACGACCAGCCACCGACGGTTAATTACCCACTGAACGATATTTCCGAGCATGTTTAGTGTTAGAGATGAAGTCAACAATCTTAATCAAACCAGCCAATCATCGCGCTAGTATCCAAAAATTAGCGATCGTCGCTGTTATTCATACCGATTGCGGCATTTTCGCGATCGGTAATATGATGGTGGCGATCGGTAGCTGCTTCCAGTGCTGGTACAGCTAGAACTTCCTCCTCTGGTTCTATTAAATCGACGAGGCTTGTCGTGACTCGATTGCTTTTGCGCCCCAGTAAAAAAGCACCACCGCCAACAATAGCAACAGCAGGCACCAAGCCCCAAATTAGATAAGGCGGCAGTTGACTCTCAGCCGATTTACTAACCGTAGACTTCACATCCCCATGTTCGCTGGCTGGCTGCTTTTTCAGAGATTGGGCGTAGAGTTGGGGGGCACGTTGACTTACCACTACGTCCCCAGCAAATAGTCCTGTCTTGACTTCGACTAGATCGCCAACTGTTTGTCCGAGAGTAACGGTTGTGGGCTGATAGCCGTCGCCACTTTTGACATAGACTAATTTCTCTTGGTCTGTTTCTACTACCGCAGCAGCCGGAACTACCACTGCTGGGGTAGTAATTTGACCTGTAGCTAGTTTGATTTCGGCGAACGTTCCGGCTTTGAGTAGCCCCTGGCTATTATCTAAGGTTGCTTGCACGGGGACTACACGGCTCTGGGAGTCTACTGCTGTCCCAATTCGTGAAATCTGACCGGAGAATACTTTATCAACTGCTCCAGGCACTTTCACACTGACCTGCTGACCAATTTTGAGTCGTCCCAAATCGCGCTCGTAGATATTCGCCGTTGCCAACACCTGTCGATCATCGGTAATCGTCATTAACTTAGCACCAGGATCGGCGACAGACTGCCCGATCGTGATATCTCTGTCGGCAATTGTGCCATCGATCGGGGCGGTAATGGTCACTATGCCTTGAGCATTCGCTCGATTTCCCAGTTGTGCCAGTAGCCCTCGATAACTTGCATCGCTGAGTCTAAGTTGATTTTGCGCCGCAGTTATGGCTGAGTTTGCTCTTTGAAGTTGAGCATTAGCTTCGACTACCGATCTTTGATTCGTCGCTTTTGCCAGTTGTCCCTGGGCTTCGGCTACCTGCTTCTCAGCATCCCGCAATTCTCGTAGGGGTAATTCGGTTTCAGCTTTGCGGAGTTCTGCTTCGGATTGCGATACTCCCGGCTGACTTTGCGCTTTGACTAATGCAGTTCGAGCTTCGGCTAATTTCGATTTAGACTCTAACATTTGACGACGTGCCATCGCGCCACTATTGAATAGTTCTACGTCCTTTTGGTACCGCTCTTGGGCCAGCTCTAGTTCGGTTTGAGCGGAGCTAATTTCGGCGATGGCAATTTGTTGTTGACGCTGATAGCTAGTTTTCGCCGATCGAACTACCGAACCACTTTTGACTAGCTGTTGTTCTCGCGCTAATCTAGATTGAGCGGCGGTTAATTGGCTCCGCGCCTGATTGGTTTCAGCGGCGGCGATTTCAACAATCTTACTGTAGCTCTGTTGGGCGAGATTTCGATCGGTTTGAGCTTGTTGGAGACTGGCGATTGCTGTCGATCGTTTTTCGAGGGAACTTGTCCGTAGTTCGTTGAGTTCGGGGCTAGACATCCTCGCCAGGATTTGTCCTGCTTTAACTCTCGCTCCAGGTTGTACCAAAAGCTGGACGAGTTTGCCCTTAATTGGGGCGGTGACTTCTACTTTCTGACTGGGTAATAATTCGATCTGTCCAGTAGCAGCAATTTCAACGTTCAAGCTTTGTTTTTTGGCAGCGACTGTTTGCACCCCAATTTGTTGAGCCGTTGCGCTATCGACCTGCACTTTGGTACTTTTCGCGCCCTCTTGAGAGCCAAATTCATTGCCATGCCCAGAATGGGCGAGTGCTGATGCCGATATTGTCAAGATTGAAAATGGCAGTAAGAGCCAGCTCAAGTGCCGAAAATGTTTCGTTACAGGATTTGGTACTATGTGAGATTTTTTATTTATGACCATAACGATCGGGTAATAAAGTGCCAACTTTCCCTAGTTTGGCAGGCTTAGATGAAATTCAGATGAACTCATCACAATTTCATTAACCGCTCAAATCAAAAGGGAGAAGTGTTGTGACAATTACACTTCCCCCTTCTATTCGATCTCAGCTAGATTCATGCTCGATCTAGACTATATTTAGGCTTTTTTTCCTTTCTTTCCAGCAGTAGGATGTTTATGACCCTTGGCTCCTTTGCCAAACATGGCTACTTTGTCAGTTGTTTTCTGAACCAATGATGAATTGGAGTCAGAAGTATGATTAGCAACTTTCTGGTAGCTGCTAGATTCATTACTATAACTAGCTTGACTCAAAGCCAAAGTCACCAGCACACCTGAAATAACACCCGTCAAAATATTTGATTTTTTCAATTGAAGTAGATCCTGATTATTCTTGAGAAATGGAAGCTATTCATAGCGTCTCTAGATTCGTGAGTTACACGATATCGATCGGGTAGAGGAAAGCAGCAATTTAACTAAATCGCTAGATCTTCCCTCCACAAACAACGCTATATTTAGCAATAGCATTCATTGTCTAACAGCAAGATGAATTTAAGATGAATTTTTAATTGTCATATTTTGCCGCTCAAGTTAGGTTAACGTCCGAGCGATCTCAACTGAGACTCGACATTACGAAGATAATCGCGATCGTCAATCATTTCTGGTAATAACTCTCTGGACTCAATGGCGGCTTTCACTAAATCTTTAGCAGAAATTCTTCCTGTTCGCGCATTATCAATCAATGAGCCAAATCCAGGGATAGAATGATCCCGATATTGACCTTGATAGGCAGTACCAACTAATTCAAATGGGGTAATATATGTTCTGGTGGGAATATTCTTACTAATTTTTGTCATCGGTTGTGCGATCGCTTTTGTCGTGTGGCCGCGTGCATCAGCAGACGTACTGACGGCTAATAAAATGGCGACAATTGATAAGCGAGTTAGAAATAAACGTTTCATAAAAATACACCTTTTGTTGTGGATCGAATAACCTCTCTATTTACAGATTAACAATCCCAGATGAAATCCAGATGAAAATACTATGAAATCCAAATGAGTTTTTGAACTAGAATAAAATGATTTCTTGAGACTAATTATCATCAAGTAAAGTTAGTATATCTTCATCAAAAATCTAGGTTTCAATCAATTTAATTTTGATATAATCGTTGGATGGAGCTACTATATTTTGAAAATATTCCCGCAAAATTTAATTAGGGGATATAAGTGGCAACTTACACCCCCATTCACACCTCAGATTAGCTAAAATTTTATTAACTATTTACTTGCCGACCATTGTTTCTGCCACTGAGTCATCTGAGCGATCTCTGCCTGTTGAGACTTAATAATACTTTGGGCGAGTTTTTTCATCTCTGGGCGTTTAGATTTTTTCAATAAATCTTGTCCCATTGTCACGGCACCTTGATGATGGGGAATCATGGCATCGAGAAATCTCACATCGAAACCCGCATCAGCTTTACCCAATGACATACTCATCATCATTGACTGTTTGTGTTGTGGTGTCATAGCCATCTCATGATTCATCGCAGAGTGCCACATAATTGGTGTCGCCGATGCTTTGGGGTACCATTGTTTGCGCCACAGTTTCATCTGGGCGATTTCTTGTTTCTGGTCAGCTAAGATACCTTTAGCTAGCTTGATTAATTCGGGGCGTTTGGACTTTTGCAATACTTCCTCAGCCATGACTAATGCCCCTTGATGGTGGGGAATCATACTATCGAGAAAGCGCAGATCGTAATTGGCATCCGCAGGGCCAACATCCATACTATGATTCATCATGCTGCCCTTTTTCATGCCATCATGGTTCATACCACCGTGATTCATCCCACCATTTTGGGCGATGGTTGAAGTTGATTTAGGATGATTCGTTAAATTAGCGATCGCGAGGGAACCAAATCCAATTGTTCCCGTCGTCACCGCAATCCATGTCAGCAATTTAGTTCTAGAATTCATGGTACTTAGAAGTAATAATAATTTTGATATTACTACTATTCTAAATCGACAATATGAAATTAAGATGAAATAAGCTGAGTCAAGATTTCACGTTAATTTCATCTAGTTTAGGGATGATTAGTATTAAGTATGAAAATCCTATTAATCGAAGACGAACCAGATCTGGGTAGCATTATCCAAACTAGCCTCTCTCACCATCAATATGTTGTTGATTGGGCGCAGGATGGTCAAACTGGCTGGGAATACTTAGCAACCAATCCCACAATCTACTCACTGGCGATTATCGATTGGATGTTGCCCAAAATATCAGGGATCGAAATCTGTCAGCGGTTACGTGCCAGAAAGTATACCTTACCAGTGTTGATGTTGACTGCACGCGATCGAATGGAAGACAAAATCACCGGATTAGACGCTGGAGCTGATGATTACTTAGTCAAACCATTTGGGATGGAAGAACTCCTCGCTCGGCTGCGTGCGCTTCAGCGTCGCGCACCTACGTTTCAACCAGAACAATTGCAAGTCGGTCAGCTCCGGCTAGACTATGGTAGTAATGCCGTGTTGACGATCGATTCAGATGGACAAAATCAATCTGTCGGATTGACGGCTAAAGAGTTTCAACTGTTGGAATATTTGATGCAACATCCAGATTGGACGCTCACCCACGACCAAATTCGCAATCGAATTTGGGCACTCGATACCGAATCTGCCAGTAATATTGTTGCCGCTCAAATTCGGCTATTACGGAAGAAGTTAGCTGAGTTTGGTTGTGGGGATGCCATTGAAACCGTGCGCGGTTTTGGTTATCGGCTCAATTCTATTCATAAGTAGTTAGCTATCAATATTTACTAGATAGAAGTTGCTTAGAATATAGCTGGTGAGCAGTGCTACGGAATATTCTATTAATAACCAAAGAGGTAGCTATAGCGATCCTAAATGAGAATCGTAATCCCTAGAGGGCAGGCGCCACCATCCACTGCCCCTACAAGTTGACTTTACTGCAAGGAACTCAAATAGGATTGCTATATCAATTATTCTCCTGTCGGAGAGGTTTATTTCTAGGGCAAACGCTCCGCTACCGCCAACAACTATCAATTATTTAAAGTGCATCAAAATCGACTATTTAATCGTACCCGTGTTCAGCTAACTGTTACCTATGCGATCGTGATTGGGTTAATTACGCTGATGTCTGGATTTGCGATTCATCTAGTCCTGATTCGGGCATTTGAGCGAACGGTAAATCGAGAATTGGATACTTTATCTGGGACTGTTCATGATACCCTTGAAGCGGTGTTAGAGCAGCCAGAAATCGTCAATCAAATTGCGACAAATTTACTCCCAGGATTGTGTGTGACAGGACAAATATGTGCGCCGATTAAAGCTAATGCCAAGATTGCCGAACTGACTCAAAAGCAAGGCTATTGCTTGAGATTAATCAGTCTCACGGGTCAAGAGATTGCCACGTTAGGGACTAAGCCCCATCCATTTGCACTCCAGACAACAGCACCACCGACACATTCCCATCCCAAGACACATTGGGAAACTATTACCGATCCTCGCGGTGAACGCTATCACATTCATACCCTACCACTCAAAACGATCGACAATCGCGACTGGGGCTATCTTCAGGTTGCCCAATCTTTTCAGCAGTTGGATGAATACATGAGTAGCCTCCATCTGATCCTGATGTTTGGGATACCGCTGGCGATGTTGCTGATTGGCGGGGCGAGTTGGTGGTTGTCAGGATTGGCGATGCAGCCAATTTATCATTCTTATCAGCAGATGCAACAATTTACTGCTGATGCCGCCCATGAACTCCGCACGCCGCTGGCGGTGACACAAATTGCCGTCGAAAGTGCTCTAGTTGCACACAGCCTTGAGCTAGAATCCCGCACCAACTTAGAAATTGCCCAGCGTCAAATTCGCCAGCTCACGCTGTTAGCTGAAGATTTACTCTGGCTATCGCGGTTGGAGGCAAAGCAATTACCATTGAAGTTACAGCCATGTTGCTTAAACGATCTGGTGAGCGATCTAGAAGAAGAATTAGCACCTCTGGCGATCTCCAATTCGATTGATCTACGCCTGGAAATTCTACCGCGTCAACCACTATTTGTGATTGGAGACTGCGATCGATTGTATCGGGCAATTGCCAATTTGATTACGAATGCCATTCAATATACTCCTGCTGGTGGAGTAGTCACAATTGGCCTAGCTTACTCAGAGCGTAACGCAATGATCACGATCGAAGATACTGGCATCGGCATTGCGGCGGTAGATCTACCACATATTTTCGATCGCTTTTATCGAGTCCAGACAGATCGTGCTCGGAATACAGGCGGCACAGGATTGGGCTTGGCAATTGCCAGCGCAATTATTCGATCTCATCAGGGCACGATTCAAGTCCAGAGCCAAATTAGCTCATCACAGATTGCCAGTCGCGGTACGATTTTTACAGTCCGGCTACCTGCAAAAATGATCACATCTACAAAAAGAGATCGCCATGAATGAACTAAACTTTGACAATATGACTCGTGATGAGTTGGCACACTATATGGTGGATCATCGCGATACTCCAGAAGCCGTAGAAGCGACACGCGCTCTCATTCGTCAGATGGCAAAGCGAGCAGAAAACCGTGGTATTGATTTTTATAGATCGCAGTCACAGACGGCAGGCCGTGAGAATATCCAGTCACAGCCCATCGACTCAGCTCGATCTCCAGAACCATAACCCGTTTGGGTAGAAGCGACTAAACCGCATTACGGAAAATTAACATCGATCGAGATTCCTAGCCACCAACCCATAAATATCGATATAATTCAGGCATCGGACTTTGATTAACCTAGCGTAAAGAAAGGTAACTGCCATGAACATTTTTACTCGTTACGCTTAACACATTTCCACCATCAATGGTGTCAGAAAAATTTATCTAAGTCCAAGTGAAATATTCTTCACCCTTAAACTCATTAGCTGAGGGTACGTGGTTTAAACTCATCTGTGGTGCTAGCTTTGGGCATCTGCCAGCTATTCGCAGTCTCGCGATTGCTTATACATTAGCTGGAGCTGATTGTATCGATGTAGCGGCTGATTTAGCAGTAATTACCGCTACAAAAGACGGAATTAAAGTTGCTCAAAAATTAGCATTGGCAGATCGCAGCCGAGCACATTCAATTATGAATGTGCCGCTGTTGATGGTGAGTTTAAATGATGGTACCGACCCGCATTTTCGCAAGGCAGAATTTGATGCGGCTCAATGTCCGGCTGATTGTTTGCGTCCCTGTGAGCGAATTTGTCCGGCTGATGCCATCAGTACGGAGGGTGTCATTGATGCCCGTTGCTATGGTTGTGGGCGGTGCTTGCCCATTTGTCCACTGAATCTAATTACGACACGCGATCGAACTGCAACTCCTAGCAGTATTATCCCCTATCTCACCCAAGCGGATGGGATCGACGCGATCGAAATTCATACTCAGACGGGACATTTAGCCGACTTCCAGCGGCTGTGGAGTATCCTCTCACCTGTGGCCCATCATCTCAAGCTACTGGCGATTAGCTGTCCTGATAGTAGTGAATTAGTTGCTTACTTGCGATCGATCCACGCTACCATCGCAGCTACTTATCATCCCCAGCCGCTGCCATTTAGCCTCGTTTGGCAAACTGATGGTAGACCGATGAGCGGGGATATTGGCGCAGGTACGACTCATGCGGCGATTAAATTGGGCGAAAAAGTTCTGGGTGCAGATCTTCCAGGCTATGTGCAGCTAGCTGGCGGTACCAACCATTACACCGTTCCTAAGTTGCGGGAGCGGCGACTGTTGCCGCCAAGCGATAAATACGTTCATGGTGTGGCTTATGGTAGCTATGCTCGCGTGTTACTCGCGCCGATTTTTGATGAGCTGGACTTACAGGATCGCGATTCTGGAAAACTAGAGAGCCATCCAGATTTATTATCGGCGGCTGTGTCGATCGCCCATGAATTAGTCGCACAAATTAAAGGATTCGATAGGATCCATCCAACCTCCAACTCTCTTTCCGCGCTCTCCGCGCCTCTTCACCTGTAATGGACGAAAATTTAAGTTTAGGTAGAACACAGATTACCGACGATCTTGGCGATCTATTGGCAGTGTTACCAGAGTCAATTCGGACGATATTAGAACAGCATCCCAAACTCAGCATTTTGATTGAAGTTGTGATGGACTTGGGGCGTTATCCCGAAGCCAGATTTCCCGATGGTGCGGAATATCTGAGCGAGGTGGCGATTACTAGAGCCGAATTGCAGTATTGTGTCGATCGATTGGGGTCATTTAGCGGTGACAATCGCGCTGGGATCGAACGCACCCTGCATCGGATTAGCTGTATGCGAAATCGGACGGGCGAAATCGTCGGGCTAACCTGTCGCGTGGGGCGGGCAGTTTATGGCACGATCGAAATGATCCGCGATCTGGTCGAAACTGGCAAGTCAATCTTGATGTTGGGTCGTCCAGGCGTGGGTAAAACTACCGCTCTGCGGGAGATTGCGCGAGTATTAGCTGATGAGCTGGGTAAACGGGTAGTAATTATCGATACGAGTAACGAGATTGCTGGCGATGGTGATATTCCCCATTCCGCCATTGGTAAAGCTAGACGAATGCAAGTCGCCCGTCCCGAACTTCAGCATCAAGTGATGATTGAAGCCGTGGAAAACCACATGCCTCAAATCATCATCATTGATGAAATCGGCACCGAACTAGAAGCTCTAGCTGCGCGGACGATCGCCGAACGCGGTGTACAATTAGTCGGCACCGCCCACGGTAATAAGCTCGAAAATCTGCTTAAAAATCCCACCCTGTCTGACCTAGTAGGCGGGATTCAAACCGTCACCCTCGGCGATGATGAAGCTCGTCGCCGCGCCTCCCAAAAAACCGTACTTGAGCGTAAATCCCCCCCCACCTTTGAAATCGCTGTAGAAATGCAAGATCGCCATCAGTGGGTTGTCCACGATAGCGTCGCCGAAATGGTCGATCTGCTCTTGCGTGGTCGCCAGCCGACACCCCAAGTTAGAACAGTTGACGATGAAGGTAAAGTTAGTATTGTTCGTCAAGTTGCCGAACTCGGTCGCAATGGACTGATGCCACCGCCCAATGTGCCTCAAGCGCGCGGCTGGAGATCAACTGGACGCATGGCTCCCATGACTCCTCAAGTTCCCCTCACTCCGCTGGAACTCAGACCTAATACCCTCGCCACAAATGCCTCTCAAGCCACCCTGGAAGCCGATCTAGGGTTTGCCCAACTCCTAGAGCAAAATTGGGATAGCGACGAGCCATCATACGCTGGAGCCGTCACTGGAGCCAATGGTGAAGACCTGCCCCTCCATGTCTACCCCTACGGGATTGGGCGGGATGAACTAGATCAGGTAATCGAAATTTTAAATCTACCAGTGGTGCTGACCAAAGATATCGCCAATGCTGATGCCGTATTAGCACTGCGGACACATATCAAAAATCACTCCAAACTACGACAGATTAGTAAGGTGCGTCAAGTACCAATCTACAGCGTCAAATCGGGTACGATTCCGCAAATCACCCGCACCCTGAGAAGGATGCTGCACATGGATGATCCGCTTCCTGGCGACGACCTACAGTTACTTGCTCAACATGGCAAACATGATGAAGTTGAAGCCTTGGAAGAAGCCAGACTAGCCGTCGAACAGATTGTCATCCCCAACCATCAACCTGTAGAATTGTTACCTCGATCGAGCTATATTCGCAAGATGCAGCATGAGCTAGTCGAACACTATCGACTCAAATCTGCCAGCTTCGGCGAAGACCCCAATCGCCGCTTACGGATTTTCCCTGATTAGGTCTAGGCTTTAGGCTTTAGCTTCCAACCCTAAGAGCTAAAGCCCAAAACCTACAGCAATTCCAAATTCAAACATCTCGTAGGGGCAGGTTTATGCTAGTAAGTCTGGATATGCACCAATAAGTATCAAACAAACCTGCCCAACCCCACCAGAAACGATCGATAGTTGGTGAAGAATCGGTAAAATATTTTGAATTTGGAATTGCTGCAAAACCTAACGCCTACTTGACAACGGGAAACTCGATCGAGTAAATTAAAAATATCTAGGGGTCATAGCTCAGTTGGTAGAGCACTACAATGGCATTGTAGGGGTCTGGAGTTCGAGCCTCCATGTCTCCACTAGTTGGTAAATAGTTTGCTGGTAAGGCTTTTAGGAAACAAATCATGTCCTAACATCCGAATTTTTGTATCTACCTACCAGTCGATATTGGGCTGATATAGCTGGCTTGAGGATTTGAGCTTCAGGTAAAGTACATAGAATCTTTACCAGATGAAACGATCGAGGAAGTTTGACGAAGCCAGAGCTGCTGGTAAAGCTTTAGCTCAAACTGAGCAAAGAGCTGTCACAGCTTAGTATGCAGCCGATAGCGAACGAGTGTTCATTGAACTAACGAATGGAGTGGTGATGGGTTTTCCCTATCAACTGTTGCAAGGATTAGCAAATGGTACTCCAGAACAGCTAGCCGAAGTTGAGATCGTGCCAACTGGATCTGCTTTGCACTGGGAAAGTTTGGACGCAGATTTAGGAGTATCCCAATTAGTATCGGGAGTGTTTGGTTCTAAAGCATGGATGACCGAATTAGGTCTTCACGATGGGCGGTCAAAATCGTTAGTTAGAGCCATTTAGGACCCTCGATCGCATATTAAGAGCGATTACCTCTGGTACGCTTGCGCGAACGAACCAATAAAGATCGAATCATTCTGATAAAATACTTGAAATGATTCGATCGAACGTCAAGCTCAATCGATCGATCATCCCACCAAAATCGATCGAATCATCCTGACAAGGGCGATTACCTCCGGTACACTTGCGCGATCGAATTCCTGAACCTGTCTAATGATAAAAGCTGCGCGATCAAATGTTAAGCTCGATCGATTCCGCAAAGCGGAGGCTATTGCAGGGCAAACGCTCCGCTACCGCCAACGAACCAATAGCGATCGATCATCCTCACAAGATCGACTACCGACCGTACGCTTGCGCGATCGAAACAAACACGATCGAGTGACGATATCATCATCCAAATATTAGCACCCTCAGATCTGCGGCTACGCGCACCCTCTAAGGGTGGTCGAGCATCAAGCCGAAGTTACTGCAACCTATGAGGTTGTCCGTGGGCATCTGCTCACCCTACGGTGCTGACTTTTGTCCGTCAATCAGCTCGGACATACTTAAGTAGTCTGGAATCTTGTTTTGCAAAATCTC
>JANNBD010000339.1:0-10452 GCA_031385105.1 Chamaesiphon sp. OTE_78_metabat_374 | reverse complement strand
GTTCGATACCAACAACTTTCTGCTCGATACCAACAACCTTTTGCTCTAAAACAGCTAGATCTTGTTTGGTAGCCATATTCTGTTGCATGGTAGCCATATTCTGCTGCATGGTACCAATCGCCTGAATAACTTGTGTTAATTGGCTCTCAAGACGATCGAAACGTTCTTCTGACATGTGTTATCTTAGTGAGTATAAATTGTTTTAATGTACGGCTCTAGCTTCTATTCTGGATCCGTGTTTCTATCTTAAGTCAAAGCTGTAAATTGTGCTGCTACTATTTTTCAGCGAATAGCTGTGGCGTGCTGGGAATCAAAAGAGCGATGCAGATTACCTACAGTCCAGCTTATACGATCGTCCCAACTTACGAATGCTTCAATCGTTGTAGCTACTGCAACTTTCGGGTCGATCCTGGGCAGGATAATCGGATGACGATCGATCGAGCTACGCAGATACTCACCGATCTTCAGGGCACAGGTATTTGTGAAATATTAATTTTAAGTGGTGAAGTTCATCCCCAATCTGTACATCGCCAAGCCTGGTTTGATCGCATTTATGATTTGTGTCAATTAGCCTTAGAATTGGGCTTTTTACCACATAGTAATGTTGGCCCATTGAGCTATGCAGAAATGGAGAAGTTAGCTCAAGTGAATGTTTCGATGGGCTTGATGTTGGAATCGATCGATCCCATCTTACTAGAGAGCGTTCATCGTCACGCACCGAGCAAATTACCTGCAATCAGACTCGAACAGCTTGAACGGGCTGGTAAGCTAAAAATTCCGTTTACAACAGGGCTACTATTAGGTATTGGTGAGGCTGAAGCAAGTTGGTCAACTAGTCTACAATCGATCGCTGATATTCATACTCAATGGGGACATATTCAGGAAGTAATTCTTCAACCCTACAGTCCTGGTAGTCAAGAAAGTTTTGCTGGGCTGGGTTTTGAGATGACCAAATTACCCAGTGTTATTCAACTAGCTAGAAAAGTATTACCCGATGATATTACCATTCAAATTCCGCCTAATTTAATCTCTGATTCAGACTTATTATTAGCTTGTCTAGCAGCGGGTGCGAGAGATTTAGGGGGGATTGTGCCCAAGGACGAAGTAAATCCTGACTATGCTCATTTAGAGCTAGCAGCATTGACGACATTACTAGCCAGTAATGGCTGGGAGTTGGCTCCCAGACTGCCAGTTTATCCAGTGTATGAACAAAATCTGAGCAAATCACTTCAAGCTTATATTCGAGCCAATCGTGATCCCAAATCTGAGCTGGATTGAGCTAGATGAATTTACCAATTCGATCGATTAATTGCCCTGCTTGCAATACACCCTCAATTCGATCGACAGGTTGACCATTTTTGAATAAAACTAACGTTGGTAATGCTTGGATCTGGTGAGTTGAAGCAATTTGCGGATACTTGTCGGTATCAATTTTCATCACTCTCAATTGCCCATTTAAATCCATGTTGACTTGCTCTAAGATCTTGGACATCATCTGACATGGGCCACACCAAGTTGCGTAAAAATCGACTAAGATTGGCAGATCACTATTGGCGATCGCATCTTCAAAACTAGTGAACTGTTGTTTGACTGCCATGATCTTGTGCTCCTGAAATGATATTGAATTGACTCAATCTTATCCAGTTTTAGCCCAATCAGGCGGTGATTGATAGAAAAATTTAACTAGCTGTGGTGAAATCCCTATTCACTCACAGTTAAATGTAAATGAATAGGGACGCAATCAATCAGCTTAAAACGACAGACCCAACTTCAAACCCCTCAGAGCATGGACAATCATTACAACCATCGTTGTACTGCCAAAGTAAGCATGGAACTTCCGTAATCCTGGATTGTTGCCACCAAATCCACTGAAAGAAACCGCGCTATTAATTGCCAGAAAGGTCAATACAATTGATGCTGTCAAAAAGTGCGGACTCGCCAGCACTTCATGTTTTTGGATGACTAGAGACAAGACACCACCAGTTGCACCGATCGCCATAAAAGCAAACATTGCTGGCATAATCTTTCTATGATCGCCCTTATTTTTGATCGCTACATCTACATCAGTAGCTGTCAATACTCGACCTTTCCAACCAGCATAGGCACCATATCCCCCCATTCCAAACATGACGATACTCATGAAAAATGGATGTCCCCAATGGGTAACAATTGCGGGCAGGTTAAGGTCGCGAAATATACTTGCGATCGGTTCTAATGATTGTGATAAACTTTCGCCCATGATACCTGTACTGCTCTCTCTAAAAAAATGTTCGATCGCTATTGTACAGGGGAGTAGAGGGTAGAGGGTAGAGGGTAGGGAATGTGGATTGAGGAGCTGAGAAAAAAAGACGCTTGCGTCTAAACTTACTACCCTCTACCCTCTACTCCCTACCCCCTATTCAACCCTTCCATTGTCCAGGTTACAAAAGTACCGATCGGACTCCAGAGCAAGTATGGTATTAGTAGCACTACAGCCATGCCCGAAGTCGGCCACACTAATGTCGCCAGAATTGCACCAATAATCCAGCCTACCGCACCAACGATCGTGCCGACTCTGAGACTCCTAAACCAAAACATCGAGGGTGTATAGATCATAATCATCACCTCTAGCAGCAGATATAACGCCATCAATCCCCACGGCTGGCTATTTGGTGCGGCAGATTCCCAGGTGGCATACGCAGACCAGGCACCACAAATAAAAACCACCGTCCAAATCAGTGGAATCAAGCCTTCAAATGTCAGCCACCGAGGGCGACGTTGGCGATTGAACCACCGATATCCTTCGGCTGTATTCAATCGAGTGAGTAAAAATCCTACCAACACCGCGACAATTCCAATTATTAGCCAGGATTTAATCATTATGCTCTTTGTCGGTGTAGAAGTAGATTGTCAAGAGAGATAGAGTAGGAAATGAGCAGACAGGGAGCAAACGCTAGATCTAGAACTCCCAACTCTTAAAGCCTAACATCTAAAGCCTAATCTCTACCCCTACCCTCCACTCTCTACTCTCTTTCTGCTGTCAATGGCGGTGCGGCAACTGGTGTGACATTGAGACTGACGGTTTGACCATTACGGCGCAGTTGAATTTTTACGCTGCTGCCGATCTTGGTTGTTTCCATCGCTTGCTGCACTTCGTTGGAGTTCTGGACGGTTTTGCCATTGACAGTCTGAATGATGTCTCCAGATTTCATCCCAGCAGCAGCAGCGGGTGAATTTCTGACAACACGGGCAATTAGAGTGCCTTTATCAACATCGATTTTGAGGTTGGCGTTGGGATCGCGGTTGATCTCTTCCTTAAGTTGAGGAGTGAGATTGATCATTTGGATGCCCAAGAACGGATGCTCTACCTTGCCTGTTGCAATCAATTGATTGGCAATTCGCATCGCGGTATTGATCGGAATCGCAAACCCTAAGCCTTGAGTCCCGCGCAAGATGGCGGTATTCATGCCGATGGCTTGTCCCATCGCATTGAGGAGGGGGCCACCGGAGTTGCCTGGATTGATGGCGGCATCGGTTTGAATGTAGTTGACTCGCTTGTCAGCAGCACCGATTTCCGCGCTGGTTCTGCCCGTCGCGCTGATAATCCCTGCGGTGACGGTGTTATCCAATCCTAGGGGATTGCCGATCGCAATCGCCCATTCGCCTGGTTTAATCCGCTCGGAATTACCGATTTGAATACTGGGGAGGTTTTTTTGGTCGATCTCAATTACGGCCACATCAGTGACTCGATCGAGTCCTTTCACTTTACCAGGGATTGTTCGACCATCTTTGAGAGTAACAGTAACTTTCGTGGCACCAGCGACAACGTGAGCGTTGGTGATGATTTGGCCGTTATTGTTGATGATAAAGCCTGAACCAGTCCCCTGCTTGACTTCTCGATCGGCAGATCGACCTCTAGGTGGCAGCCGATCTCCAAAAAATCGTCGGAAGAAGGGATCTTCAAAATCATCGTCCCCATTGGAACGAGCAGCAACGGTGGTAGAGGCATTGATTCTGACGACTGATGGCCCAACTTTATCGACAACTTGGGTGATGAAACTGGTATTGACCCCCGCTAGGACACTGCCGCTGTTAGCTATTTGAGCAATCGCGGGCGATTCAATATTCGCTGGGAGCTGTTCTTTGGCAGCGAGATAGCCAAACGAACAGCTAGCAATCGTACTTAGAAATAGCAGCGAGATATATTTGCTACCTTGGCGCAATGTTTTGAGACTGGTAGCTGACTGTTGTGAGGGAGCGACTGATTGATTAGCTCCCGCAGCTTGCTCGTGATTGGTAGTAGCCAGATCCTGTCCGGTGACACTAGGATCTGGCGATTCAAACGGGAAATTCTTTTGGGGTTCTGACATACAAAGCACACCTATACAATTCTGGGGGCGATTTCGGCTGGCTGGTGGTAGATCACTGCTTTGAAGCCTTTTCGCATAGCACGTTATTTCAGTCTATCTTAGACTTCAGCTACCACTCATGACGCAAATAATGGTCAATTTGTTGCAAATCTACGATCAGATAATTAACATGCACTGTTACAAATCAGCTCATTTTGTTTGGTGATTTTTAATACATTTTTTCTAGAATAATCCCGCAGTTTCATACAAACGGCGTAGGATTGCCGAAATTTTGACTGTGTATTGGGCATCTGCTGACCATCTACCATTTAACTGACGCATTGTCGGCGCAATACCGCGTTTGACCAGATCGAATCTAGGGGCAACGCATTCTTGGACTAATAAATCTTTGCTGGCATAAGCCTTGAGCTGTTGGATATGAGCGCGGATGCCGATCCGAAGATCGGCAAATTTAGCCCACTCGGTTTGCTTGTCGCCCAAACTAGCAAAGTTATTAAATTCGGGTAAGATGGCACTGCCAAAGGTCAGGAAGCGAGTTTCAAGGCACATTTGAGCAAAGGCTAGATCGTGGTTGACTCCTTCTGCTCTGGCTTCTTCAATATAGATCTCTGGCAAGTTCGGAAACTTTTCGAGAGCTTCGGCATGATTGGCGGTGATAAACTCACCCAGATGAGTGGCGGTGGTGTGTCCCTCGACCATAATTCGATCGAATTCATCAGCATTAAATTGGTGCTGGGAGCGGATATTATAAGTCCGACCGATTTCTGAAATGATCGAAATGTTCAGATCCCGAAGTTCGATCGCCTTGACATATACTACGCCGCGATAGCGAATCCGGCGCATCTGCGGGCTGAGGGCGAGATTTACACCCAATCTGTCGGCTAGATCGATCGAAATATAGACATTTCCATTAATTGCAATTCCCCGTTCGGGTGAAGGCTCGTCGTTGACTTTGAGATGAACGGGGACGGTGTGATTGTTACTGGTGATCTGCATCTGGACATCCCGACTCCAGGGCACCAAGCCATCAGCGATGCCCAGAGCGATTTCGCGCCAGTAAGCTTGAATCACTAGTCGATCCTCACTCTCAGTCTGAAATCCAATTTCCATCAGTAGGGATGGGATCGTCAATCGCCTACAGAAAACTAAACTACCTGTACCTGCAACTGTATCTGGCTTTGCACCACGGCTAGGTAAGTCGGGCACGCGGCTAGAAAAAGATAGCAGTAACATCTGGGCATGATTTTTACGTTCGCTATTTTTAGCAATGTAAAAAGTACTCACTCCTCTGGTTTGGGAATGAGCATAAGCATCGGCATGAATACCCAGCGCGATATCCCCTGGTTTAGCGCGTTTATCGATCCAGTCGATGCTCGATCTAGGGTTATCGGAGTCAGGTACTGCTAAAACTTCAAAGCCACGATTGCGAAGTTCTGGAACGATCGAATCTCGCAAGAACACCATTTCTTTGGCTCCATTTGCCGCTCGTCCGATCATTTCGGGATCGCCAGCAGCACCTTCATAACCGCCATAAATCGCACAAATAAAAATCCTACCCATGTAAATTGCTCTCCCTACCATTCAATGGTAATGTGTACTAATTATGAAATGTATTTGCGAGTCTATTTGTATAAAATTCTGAATATTAATCAATCATTAACAATAATTTGTTAACTACTTTATGCTCTTTGTCTATACTTGGCGAATGTAGAGTTCTCACGAGCGGTCAGATCGATCGTGATGGCAATTTTATTAGTGCATCAAGATATTAACTGATCAATCTGTCAATCTCCTTGGGGCATTTGGCTGTTTCCCCTGCTGATTCAGCCGTCCGGCTGAATCAGCAGCTTATTTCCAATAGTTAGTTAGGCTATATATCTTAAGTTTTAACTGATTGAAGTCGATCTAGTTCGACTAATACTTCTTGACTATGCGCTGTGGGATTAATGTCAGTAAAAGTAGCGCGCAAAACGCCTTGAGGATCGATGATAAAACTATGTCGCATCGAATAAATACCCATCCAGGAACCATAGGCTTTACTAACCTTACCATCCGTGTCTGCCAAGAGTGGAAACTTTAACCCCTCCGAGTCGCAAAACTCGGCGTGGGAGTCAACCGAATCAGCACTGACTCCGACGATCTCCGTCTGACGCTGCTGATATTTATTAATATCTTGTTGAAACCTTCGTGCTTCTAATGTGCAGCCAGATGTAAAGTCTTTGGGGTAGAAATACAATACAATCCATTTGCCAGCATAGTCAGTCAGCGCGACTTGTCCGGTTCCGGTATTGGTTGGCAAGCTGAATTCCGGTGCTGGTTGATTCATAGTTGGCAATTTTCCACCCATTGCCTGGGCTGTGGCACCAGAACTGCTCCACAAAATCACACTTAAACAAATGGTGACTAGGCTAATTAGAAAATAGCGTCGAGACATAGAATATATTAAGTTAAAACTAAAGAGCTTTGAAACAGGCTCTAAGTATAATCTTACTAGAAACCTAAAAACCTTGGTTTAGCCGAAATCTGCGCCAATACTACCTGACACGTCCGATCGCCTGCTATAGTGGTCTACCGTTAGCACTAAATTTTTATACCCAAACTTCGATGAACGTAGTAGATGATAAGGCAATAGTCAAAGAATATTTTAATAATACGGGATTTGATCGTTGGCAACGAATCTACGGTGATGGTGAAGTCAATAAAGTGCAGCTTGCGGTGCGAATCGGGCATCAGCAGACTGTGGACACTCTTCTGGGTTGGTTTGAGGCAGATGGCAACTTAGCGAGTTTATCGATCTGTGACGCAGGCTGTGGCGTGGGTAGCTTGAGCATTCCCCTAGCAACTGGTAAAGCGATTGTCACAGCGAGTGATATTTCGGAGAAAATGGTGGGCGAAGCCAAAGAACGTGCTGCTGAACTATTTGGGAATAATGATAATCCTAGCTTCAGCGTACAAGATCTCGAAAGTCTCAGCGGTAGTTACAACACCGTCGTTTGCTTGGATGTGTTGATTCACTATCCTCAGGAGAAAGCTGCGGAAATGATCTCTCATCTGGCATCTCTGGCTCAATCGCGGTTAATTATTAGTTTTGCACCCAAAACTCCTGCCCTCTCACTCCTCAAGAAAGTTGGCAGTTTCTTTCCTGGAGCTAGTAAGGCTACCCGCTCATACCTCCATACTGAAGCAGACATCATTGCAATTCTCGAAACCCAAGGCTTTGAAATTAGACGCAAAGCCTTCACCAAGAAAAGTGTCTATTACTCACAAATGCTAGAAGCAGTTAAATCGTAGTATCAATGATGGAACTACGAAGCATAAAGCACCTGAACCACATATCTAAAATGTTATCCAATTACTTTAAATCTATTTACCGATCGATCCTAACTATTACCTTAATTGTTGTCTGTTCACTGCTACTTGCCAGTCCAGTCGTTGCTGGAATTGATGATGACAAATATGATGGCAACGTTTTCGTCCTCTACGCCGGAAACGGCTCACTAGTGCCAGCTAAAGCCTCACTAGCTGATTCTTTAAAAGCCAAGAAACCAGCATTACTAGTTTATTATGTTGACGATAGTAGCGACTGTAAGAAATATTCCACAGTAATATCCCAACTTCAAGCTTATTACGGTAAAGCAGCTAGCTTTATCCCCGTAACTGTCGATAGTCTCGCGATCGATCGCAAGTACAATGATACCGAAGATGGCTACTATTATGGTGGTACTGTGCCGCAAACTGTAGTAATTGACAAAGCTGGCAAAGTTCGGCTGAATCAAGCAGGTCAAATTTCATTTGAAAAAATGGACGATACGCTCCGCGAAGTATTCGATCTCCTCCCCCGCAAAGAATCAGTTGAACTCAAACGCCGTAGTTTCAACGAGTTTAATAGCGAATTAACAAAGTAACTAAGAACTTGCCTAAATTTGTCATTGTCAATTATCTCAACGTAGTTGATGCTTTATTCTTCACAAAGATTTAAGCTTTTTTGATTTATATTGTGCTGAGTGTTTAATCAACAAGATTAGGTTCGGTTATCGCGATAGGGCAACTAAATTTGTATGTTTGTATACTAATGTTAAGGAGAATTAATCTTCTGAAGTGAACAAAGTTAAGATAACAAAGTAAGGCTTAATAAAAGTTAACTTTGTAAGCAAGCAACTACTCAAAACACAACTCGATCGAGCAGGAGTCAAATATCAACCGTGAGCCAGCAACAACTAGCCCAACTGCGCCGTTACAATCCCGAAGCGATTGCCAGCTATTACAATAAACGCCCGTGGCTAGTAATCTGGAGAGCAATAACGATTGTATGGTTGTTTGCAGGGTTGTTGGTGGGCTTACTGATTGATCGAGCTGTCGGACACGTAGAAGCGAATAAAGGCGACAGAGCCACTCAACTCCGCGAAATACTAACATATCTGGGACCAACTTACATTAAAGTTGGGCAAGCACTCTCGACTCGCCCCGACTTGATCAAGCAGGATTTCCTAGATGAATTAGTCAAGCTCCAAGATCAACTGCCCCCATTCGATAATGAGATGGCGATGCAGATTATTGAGTCTCAGCTCAAAAAGTCAGTCGAAGAACTATATAAAGAGATTTCTCCCCGTCCAGTTGCAGCGGCTAGTTTAGGGCAGGTTTACAAAGCTAGGCTGTACAGTGGTGAAGAAGTTGCCGTTAAGGTTCAACGTCCTAACCTGTTGCCAGCCATTACTCGCGATTTGTACCTGCTGCGGTGGGCGGCAGGTTGGATTAAGCCATTACTACCCCTAAACCTGGGTGACAATCTCACCATTGTGGTGGATGAGTTTGGTGTGAAACTATTTGAAGAAATTGATTATCAGAATGAAGGGCGCAATGCCGAGAAGTTTGCAGCCAATTTTCAAGACGATCCGACTGTCAAAGTTCCCCTGATTTACTGGCGATATAGCAGCCAAACCGTTCTGACATTAGAGTGGATTGATGGGATCAAATTAACTGACTTAGAAGGAATCAAAAGAGCCGGACTCGATCGAGATAAACTGATCAAAGCTGGTGTGACATCAGGAATGAGACAGCTATTAGAATTTGGTTTCTTCCACGCCGATCCTCATCCTGGCAACCTGTTTGCGATGGCAGATGGACGGATGGCATTCATCGATTTTGGGATGATGGATCAACTTACCCAACATACCAAAGAAACGATCGCCGGATCGGTTGTGCATCTGATTAATAAAGACTATCTTTCCCTCACTGATGATTTTGTCAAGTTGGGGTTCTTGACACCCGATATCGATATCTCACCAATCATTCCCGCGCTTGAAAAAGTACTAGGCAATGCAATGGGTGAAAGCGTTGGTAACTTCAACTTCAAAACCGTCACTGATGAGTTTTCAGGCTTGATGTTTGAGTATCCGTTCCGCATTCCTGCTCAGTTCTCACTGATTATTCGATCGCTTGTGACTCAGGAAGGTGTGGCTCTGAGCCTCAATCCAGAGTTCAAGATCGTCGAAATTGGCTATCCTTATGTCGCTCAAAGATTGCTCAACAGCGAAACACCTGAAATGCGCCGTAGACTGGTTGAAGTAATCATCAAAGATGGTAAGTTGCAGTGGGAACGACTGGAAAATATGATTGGGATTGCCCGCAGTGATAGCAATTTTGATCTATTACCTACGGCTCAATTGGGCTTCCAATTCTTGATGTCTGCGGAAGGACAATCACTCCGAAATCAACTGGTAATGGCATTGACAGAAGACAATCGCTTGCACGTATCTGAAATTCAACAGCTCTGGGGTTTAGTCAAAGGAGAATTAGAGCCAGCTAAACTCTTTAATGTTGCTTTTAGTGCTTTTGCTGAAAGTCTGCCCAAAGCGATTGGTAATCTCTCAACAGCAGGTGTTAATTCATTATTTGGTGCGCGTAGTAATAGCCGGAAGTAACAGATTTATCAGCGGTTAAAACCGCTACTAGTGATGCAAAGTCCGCCTAAGCGGACAGATACGTCAGTACGCGTAGGCGGACATTGCAACACTAGTAGCGGTTTTAACCGCTGATAAAACAGTTACTTACGGCTAATAAAAAGCGCACCCAATAATGAAATAACACAAGCTGTTGAGAGATT
>JANNBD010000323.1:0-2086 GCA_031385105.1 Chamaesiphon sp. OTE_78_metabat_374 | reverse complement strand
GTTCGATATCATAAGTAACTCGCGCAATCAAATCGCCACTCTTGAACCGTTGATGGAAAGATAGCGATAACCGCTGAATGTGACTGTAGAGGTTGCTCCGTACCTCAGATAGCACCTGAATTGCTGCCAGTGCCATCCCATAAGTACTCAAATAAGCTGTGACACTGCGTAATGCGGCGATCGCGACGATCGATCCAGCCAGCAATGTGAGCAACAACATCGGCGGCAAACCCCGCGCAAATCCCAAAACATCGGGATAAATATCTGTCTTGGAGAGCAATACACCGTCAAAAATGAATTTCAGCGGCCAAGGTTCGAGCAATCCTAGCGCGGTTTCGAGTAACAGCGTGAATAATGAGGTACCAATCAGCAGTTTCCGCTGGCGAATTTGTGGCCAGAATTTGACCAGGATATGCCAACTACCGGGGATGATGCCTTTAAGTTCCTTCTCTCCTGTCTGAATCATTATTTTGGGTTTTGGATTATGGCAACGGGTTAAGGGTATTCGCTTCGTTCTACTACTACCGCCGCCGATTGAAATCGGGGCTAATGGTGCAAAGTCCGCCTACGCGGACTGATTGAGTAGATCTGTAGGTTGGGTTGAGGCACGTTGGCGAAGCCTTTCGGAACGAAACAACCCAACATCTACACAATCGATCTGTGGGATTGTTGGGTTTCACATTCGTTCAACCCAACCTACAAATCTACAGATCTGGGGTGGAAATCCCCTCCTCGGAGCGACGTTTTTATTCGGGGGTTCCCCCCGAATAAAAAAACGTCAAGACGGGGTGCCCGCAGGGCAGCACCATTTATAGTGCGGGTGGGTAGATCCACGCCACAACTCAAACCGACTCCAATTCCGAATCCGCCTTTTCCTTCGATGGCTTCTCAAATTTCACACCACCTTTCAAGCGTTGCGATCGACGTAAGCCCAGACTATGACTGGCGTACTCACATAGACGAGCATATCGATCGCTGATAAAATTATTAATCGGACGCTCGACAACTTGCAGCCAATCGGCAAAATCACTGCGCTTATTCTTGAGTGGGAACCGACTGATAATCGGACGCATCAAAGCGCGATAGCGACGAAGCCCCAGGCGATTGTAACGACGGTGGAAGTACCAGTCTTCTTCCACACCCCACTTAGCGCGGAAATGGTCGAAACTCGCCAAATCCCAAGCATCACTCCAGCGCAGACTAAAGTAGGTATAGTCATACCAATCGAACTCCGCCCCAGTCATATAAGTGACGATACTCTGGCGTTCGCAGTAGACAGTACCGCCCACTTTCCCCACACACAAGCATAAATCGATATGCTCCCGCGTACTGAGCAAGCCTTCATCGAGCAAACCGTGTTCGTCAAAAAAGGACTTGCGAACTAAGGCGGTGTGGAACTCGACAAATTCGCACTTAAAGCGGGTCATTTCCTCGGCAATCTTCGAGACACGCTTTCCTTCCAAATAGCTTTTTTGGACGGCATAGCGAGCCGTTTTGGTGCCTTCGGTGCGAACCTCGATGTAAGTTGTACCGCCGCCATTATGGACGACTTCATGCAGGGGGCTATCGATACAGGTGAGGGTGCCAACTACAGTCGCGTCAGTTTCTTCGGCGCATTCTACCAATTTTTGCAGCCATCCTTTTTGAACGAGGACATCATTATCGACAAAGACGATATATTTACCTCGTGCGGCTTGGATACCGATATTGCGGGCGCGATTGGGGGAGAGAAAATGTTCGGTGCGAATTAGTTTAAATTGTTTTTCGCGCGATTGTGTTTCTAAATAAGCCTTGAGTTGGGGGGAAGATCCACCATCTACATATACCAATTCAAAGGGATAATCTGTCTCAGCGTAGACGCTTTCTAATGATTCTTGGGAATAGCTAAACCGTTCGCGAGGTACGACAACGATCGTGACCATTTGTTGTTCGATCGAGCTGGAAGTGTGGGTATTTTCTAGAGGTAAAGTTGTAGTCATGGTTAAGCTCTAATTAATAATAGTTTGAGGTGAAAATTACTCAGAGACTAAAGTCTCCGCTAATGATGCAAAGTCCGCCTACGCGGACTAATAATAATTCAGTCCGC
>JANNBD010000321.1:0-14263 GCA_031385105.1 Chamaesiphon sp. OTE_78_metabat_374 | reverse complement strand
CTCCAATCGCACTGGAAACCGCAGCTCTAGTACTTCTGGATCTGTCAGGCGGGAATTAGTCATGTGGGTTTGAACCGCATCGGTACCGTGAAAATTTGCCCCAGCCCCAGAGCCACCACAGATCGTCTCATAGTATTGATATCGATCGGTGCCAAAGGTCAAGTTATTCATCGTCCCTTGAGCCGCTGCCATCACGCCCAGGGCACCATAAAGAGCATTGGCGATCGCTTGGGAGGTTTCGACGTTGCCAGCGACTACAGCAGCGGGAGGTTGGGGATTGAGCATCGATCCGGTGGGAACGATAATTTGGAGGGGTTTGAGACAGCCAGCATTTAAGGGAATATTATCGTCTACAAGAGTGCGGAACACATAAAGCACAACTGCTTTGCAGATCGCTAAGGGTGCATTGAGATTAGTCGATTGTTGGGGAGAAGTTCCGGTAAAGTCGATCGTTGCCGAGCGAGTGAGTCGATCAATTTCAATCTGCACCTGAATCTGACAGCCATCATCCATCGGATAGGTAAATGTGCCTGGATTGAGCACCGAAATCGCTTGCCGGACAGACTCTTCGGCATTGTCGCGAACGTGCTGCATGTAGGCGGTGACGGTATCTACATCATATTTAGCTACCATTGCCCGCAGCGCGTTTACACCCTGTTCATTTGCCGCAATTTGCGCTTGGAGATCGGCGATATTTTGCTGGGGATTGCGGGCAGGATATGGGCTATTGGCGAGTAATCTCAACACCTCAGCCAGCCGAAATTGACCCGCAGCGACGAGTTGAAAATTATCGATCAAAATGCCCTCTTGATCGATCGAGGTGCTGTGTGGCGGCATCGAGCCTGGAGTAATTCCCCCAATATCAGCATGATGTCCACGAGAGGCGACGTAGAATACTGGAGTTGACTCGGCGGGGAGAAAAATCGGTGTAATCGCAGTGATATCGGGGAGGTGGGTACCGCCGTTGTAGGGATTATTCGAGATATACACATCTCCCGATTGGAGGGTGTCCCCGCAAGCAGCAATCAGGCTGGTGACGCTTTCACTCATGGAACCTAGATGAACGGGGATATGCGGTGCGTTGGCTACTAGTTCGCCAGATTTGTCAAAGATCGCACAGCTAAAATCTAACCGCTCCTTGATATTGACGGAGTAGCTGGTATTTTGCAGGGTAATTCCCATCTCTTCGGCAATCGATTTGAGCAGATTGTTAAATATTTCGAGCCGCACTGGATCTGGGTGAGCTAGTACAGACGCAATATCGCCCCCATCCCCCAGCCCCTGCTCCCCAGTTGGGGAGACGGGGGGCAAGAGTCTGACTCCCTCTCCCAAGCTTGGGAGAGGGTTGGGGTGAGGGCAAGCCTCATAACTTAAAATCAAATGATTTCGCTCTGTTAACAACGCTACCCAGTCAGGCTCAATTACATTGGTACCAGTCGGTTCGATGATAATTGCTGGGCCAATAATTCGATCGCCTGCACATAGATCAGCTCGATCGAATACAGCCGCATCATACCAGTTCTCTTTGGTGTAAATCACTGCAACCGAACGGGGGATTAGGGGTGTAGTTCGCGCTGCAACTAAAGTTGACTCTGTGGGGATTGGCATCGTACCAATTGCTTCTACCAGAGCCGATTCGATCGTAATATCTCTATCGATCGTCGTAAATCCATACCGCTGTTGATAAATTGCCTCAAACTGCGATCGCATCGTGTTGATATCACTTGTAAAATCTACTAATAATGGCGCATCGGTGCCAGCATATCGGAGATAGACTTGTTGCCGAATTTGTTGCTGTGCTGCGTTTATGCCCTGACTGCTAATCTCTGATTGACCAATTTTAGTCAACTTATCGAGTAGATTTTGAACCGTGGGAATATTGGCCGTAATTAGCGGTAATTCTTTGGCGGAGCCTCCCTGAAAGGGAATCGCTTCCTCCTTTAATACTCGTAAATCCGCCAACCCCATTCCATAGGCAGAAAGTACACCAGCATATGGATGGAGAAATATTTCTTTCATTCCCAACGCCTCCGCCAGCAGACAGGCATGTTGTCCGCCAGCACCGCCAAAACAGCAGAGGGTATACTCAGCGACATCATAACCGCGCTGACTAGAGATTTTTTTAATCGCTGAAGCCATTTTATCGATCGCGATCGATAGAAACCCCGCTGCGACTGCGACCGGAGATCGATGATCACCCGTCATCGCCTGAATTTCGGCGGCTAACCTGGCAAATTTTGCGCTGACAATTTCACGATCCAAAGGTAAGTCCCCCGTCGCCCCAAATACCGCCGGAAAGCAATCTGGTTGCAGCTTACCCACCATCACATTGGCATCTGTCACCGTCAACCCGCCACCATTGCGATAGCAGGCAGGGCCAGGAAACGCCCCAGCCGAGTCTGGGCCGACGCGATAACGTCCAGTATCAAAATGCAAAATTGACCCGCCCCCAGCCGCCACGGTGTGGATTGCCAGCATTGGTGCCCGTAACCTGACCCCAGCGATTTCGGTTTCCAATGTGCGTTCGTACTCCCCGTTGTAATGGGACACATCCGTCGATGTACCCCCCATATCAAAGCCAATAATTTTGCTGAATCCAGCCATCGCACTAGTTTTGACTGCACCAACAATTCCCCCCGCTGGCCCAGATAAAATACTATCCTTGCCCTGAAAATTCTCAGCACTAGTCAATCCACCATTAGATTGCATAAACAGCAGACTAGGTGTTGCGCGCTGGGAAATCGAGTCAACATCTAACAAATCCTGTAAATCCTCAAATCCTCCAAATCCTGATTGATGTTTTGTGTTGGAATTTAGGCTATTTGAAAATGAATCAACATATCGCCGCAGAATTGGCGAAAGATAGGCATCGACGACAGTAGTATCGCCGCGACTAACGAGCTTGATTAGGGGGCTGACTTGGTGGGAGAGGGAAATCTGGGTAAAGCCAATCTCGCGCACAATTTCGGCGACTTGCAATTCATGAGCGGGATAACGATAGCCATGCAAAAAGACGATCGCACAAGCTCTAATTCCCTCGTCGTAAGCGGTTTGCAATGATTGAATTAAATTATCATCAATTTCGACGGGAGTTAATTCTTCACCTTGGGCGGTGTAACGTTCATTGACTTCTACCACTCGCTCGTATAGCATTTCGGGCAGGACAATCTGCCGCGCAAAGATCTGAGGACGATTTTGATAGCCAATTCTGAGCGCATCGCCAAAACCTTTGGTGATGATCAGTAAGGTTCTGTCTCCAGCCCGCTCTAGCAGGGCATTGGTGGCAACGGTAGTACCCATTTTGACGCATTCGATCGCCTCCGCCGGAATTGGTCGATCTGGGGCTAATCCTAATAGATCGCGAATGCCTTGAATCGGCGCATCTGGGTATCGCTGCGGATTTTCGGATAGCAGTTTGTGAACCACCAGTTTGCCATCAGGACGCTGCGCCACAATATCGGTAAACGTACCACCTCGATCGATCCAAAATTGCCAGCGATTGTTTTCAGCAGTCATGTGTGAGAAGGCTCCTGTCTTGGTTGCTTCCCACACTAAGGTTAAATTACTATATTTTCAACCCTCATTTTATTAACTTACTATATTGTTAATGATATAGTAGCATGATCAGTCAGCGGTTAAAACCACTGCTAGTGATGCAAAGTCCCCCTAAGCGGACTGAGATTTCTAACCCGCGTAGGCGGGTTTTGCAACACTAGCGACGACTTCAGTCGTGCGGAATGTGCGATATTAACCAAAAACTAAAATGAACCTGCTCTACCTTAGTAGTATCGAACTGCGGCAAATCTGCTACTTTCTGGCGATAACGGAAGCCGGAAATAACTTCACCAGAGCTGCTGAATATCTCCAGATCGATCAGCCGCCTTTGACTCAACGGATCAAAGCACTAGAAAAGAAGCTCAAAATAGAACTATTCGATCGCAAGCGAAGACCACTACAATTGACAGCAGCAGGTAAAATTTTCCTTACAGAAACACAGCTAGCATTAACGAGTCTCGATCGAGCAATTACCACAGCACAACAGGCACATCGAGGTGAGATTGGTTATTTATCAATTGGGATTGCTAGTTCAATTGCCAACACATTACTTCCCGATATTTTACGAACATTTTGCGATCGCTTTCCCGATGTAGAATTAGAATTGCGTGAGCTTACTGCGGATCGACAGATTCAGGAATTGCAAGAGCGGCGGTTAAATATTGGGTTTGAAGTTTTCGATCTTCAGAAATTAACTAGTGATCTAAACGTACTCCCAATTATTGAAGAATCTCTGGTTGTCGCCATGCCTCAAGCACATCCACTTGCCTCTCAGCAACAAGTTGCGGTGAGTGATTTAGTAACTGAAAAATTAATATTACCGTCGATTGAAGAATTTCCCTTTTATCAAGAGTTTATTGATTACTGTCATCAATCTGGATTTGAGCCAAATATTGTGCGAGAAGTCAAAGCCACTTGGCTCGTCACAATCCTCAGCTTAGTAGTAGCTCAAGTGGGGATTGCAATCTTACCTAGTAATGTCCAAAATCTTCAGCGTCAAGGAGTTGTTTATCGAACAATTTCAGCAGCCAATCTGACTAGACAGATTTCCACAATCTGGCGACAAGATCATTCATCGCCTGTTTTAGATCAATTTCTCGCAATTGTGCGAGAGATTGCTAGTAAAAACAGGCGTGAAGTTTCTTTGCTCAAGCTACCAGAGACAGAGCTGTAGAGTATTAGATCTGCGTTAATTAGCCAGATAATTCTATTGGATGACTTGTTTCAACGCCGCAACTAATTTATCGACATTATCCTGCTTGCTGTTATAACCCATCAAACCAACCCGCCACACTTTTCCGGCGAGTTCGCCCAAACCACCACCGATTTCGATATTGTGTTCGAGCAATAGTTGCTTGGCGACGGCTTTGCCATCCACACCTTCAGGAATACAAACAGTCGTTAAAGTCGGTAATCGATATTGCTGTTCGACGTGCAGTTTGAGACCGATCGATTCTAGACTAGACCAGAGATACTCGACATTTGTTTGGTGACGACTCCAGCTATTGTCGATCCCTTCCTCGGAGATCAATCGCAGAGCTTCCCGCAAACCGTAGTAGAGATTGATCGGTGCGGTGTGATGGTACATTCGCTCGACACCCCAATATTTGCCCAATAGCAACATGTCCAGATACCAATTCGGGACTTTTGCCTTTCGCGCCAATAGCTTTTCCATCGCCCGTGGACTCATCGTAAATGGCGATGCACCAGGAGCGCAGCCCAAGCCCTTCTGAGAGCAGCTATATGCTAAATCGACCCCCCAATCATCAATGTGGATTGGCACCCCGCCCAAGCTGGTTACGGTGTCCAGCAGCAGCAAACAGTCATACTCCCGACACAATGCTCCCACGCCTTCTAGTGGCTGGCGGCAACCTGTCGATGTTTCGGCATGAACTAAGCCCAGGATTTTGGGGCGGTGAGTTTCCATCGCCGTGCGGAGTTCGGCGAGAGAGAAATTTTGACCCCAGGGCTTGGAGATCGATCGCACATCCGCACCATAGCGTCCTGCCATATCGACAAGTCTATTGCCAAAATAGCCAGCAACCCCAATCAACATCACCTCTCCAGGCTCAACACTATTGGCGATCGTTGCCTCCATTGCCGCCGAACCTGTGCCGCTGACTGCGATCGTGTGGGGGTTGTCAGTTTGCCAGACATACCGCAATAGAGACTGGATCTCATCCATCACCTCCAAAAATGCTGGATCGAGATGTCCCAATAGGTTGGTACTCATTGCTTGCAGCACTGTCGGATTAGCATTACAAGGCCCTGGGCCTAATAGTAACCGATTAGGGACTGTGAGCGGTTTGAGAGTCAGGAGTTGATTGGTTTTGATTGCCATAACTTTGATTTCTAGGTCACTTATTATTGTGCCATTGGCGGAGTCGTTACAGCACGAATCAACCTACGCCCTACTCACCTTCGCCAGCCTTAGCACCACGAGTCTCCAACCAAATTGGTACTACAATAAACGCGATCGCAATCAGCAGAGCTAAAACTGCAAACTTACTTGCCCACTCCAGCAACTGTTCCAGCGAAACGATTTTGCCCACAAAGAATGCCAAAGTAGTAATCACTCCAGCCCAAGTCAACGCCCCAGCCAAATTCACAGCCAAGAACTTGCCAAAGGGCATCTCAACTACCCCCGCCATCGGACTGGAAATAATCCGAATCAACGGAATAAATCGACCGAAGAAAACTGCTTTGACAGCATTGTCACTAAATCTAGTTTTAGTCTCTTCCAATTGCACTTCTTGAATCCGAAAGAGCTTGGAACCAGCAAGAATCAACTTCCAGCCGCCATACTTACCAATGAAATAACCACCAACCCCGCCAATAAAAGCTCCCAGCGCGGCAGATCCGAGTACGAGCCAATAGTTGAGTTCACCACTCCCAGCCAAGAAACCACCAACGATCGTGATAGTTTCACCAGGCAAGGGAATTCCCAAATTTTCTAACAGAATGCCTACAAAGACAGCGAGATATCCGTATTGATTAGCCAGTTCCTGGATTGTCTCTAGTGATAGGAATTCCATCTATACCTGAAACGAGATAACTTTACATTTCTATATTAACTGAGTAATTGGCATTGTAGAGATCCCAATTCACTAACAAGAGTGGATTCCTCCCAAACAGCGAGGAGTTAGAAAATCCGAGGAGATCGCCAAGAGCAAGGCTGCAAAAGCAGTGCCTCAACTAGCCAAGTAATACAAAAGTTCTCGATCGATGTAGAATAAATTGAAAGTAACGTTTCACATTCACTACCCCAAATTTGCTGCTGTCCATGTCTAGCGATCCTGATTACCTCCAAAAAATCCTCACCGCTGCTGTTTATGATGTGGCGATCGAATCACCCCTAGACTATGCTCCCATTCTCTCTGAGCGATTCAAAAATCAAATTTTGCTCAAACGAGAAGACATGCAGCCTGTCTTCTCGTTCAAGTTGCGCGGAGCTTACAACAAGATGGCCAAACTCTCGCCAGAACTACTAGCACGGGGGGTCATTGCCGCGTCTGCGGGGAATCACGCTCAGGGTGTGGCCTTAGGTGCCAAACGGCTGGGGACAACCGCCACGATCGTTATGCCCGTGACTACACCGCAAATGAAGGTAAATGCAGTTGCGGCTAGGGGCGGTGAAGTAATCCTGTGGGGTGAGACTTATGATGATGCCTATGCTCACGCCTGTCAGCTTGGGAAAGAGCGAGGATTAACTTTTATTCATCCCTTTGACGATCCAGATGTAATTGCTGGACAGGGGACAATTGGGATGGAGATTCTGCGTCAGTATCAGCAGCCGATTCATGCTATTTTTGTCGCAATCGGTGGTGGTGGCTTGATTGCGGGGATTGCGGCTTATGTGAAGCGGCTCTATCCCGATACTAAGATTATTGGGGTGGAACCAGTGGATGCGGATGCGATGAATCGATCGCTAAAAGCAGGTGAACGGGTAAAGCTCGATCGAGTGGGCTTATTCGCCGATGGAGTAGCCGTAAAGGAAGTCGGGGTAGAAACCTTTAGATTGTGCCAAAAGTACGTTGATGAGGTGATCCTGGTCGATACAGACGATATCTGTGCCGCGATCAAGGATGTGTTCGAGGATACTCGATCGATCTTAGAACCTGCGGGGGCACTAGCGATCGCTGGAGCCAAAGCATACATCGAGCGGCAAGGGATCGAGGGTGAAACACTCATTGCTGTGGCTTGTGGCGCGAACATGAATTTCAATCGGCTGCGGTTTGTCGCGGAACGAGCCGAAGTCGGCGAACGGCGGGAGGCAATCTTGGCGGTGACGATTCCCGAAGAGCGGGGCAGCTTTCGCCGCTTTTGTACCTGCTTGGGCGCACACAATCTGACCGAATTTAACTACCGGATGGCAAATACTACCGAGGCGCATATTTTCGTCGGTGTCCAAATCCAAAATCGCGCCGAAACCGCAATTATCATCGCCAAATTAGCAGCCGAGGGCTTCAAAACCCTGGATCTCACCGATGATGAAATGGCCAAACTCCACCTCCGGCACATGGTGGGCGGACGTTCTCCCGTTGCTCAAGATGAGCTGCTCTATCGGTTTGAATTTCCCGAACGCACGGGCGGGTTAATTAAATTTCTCCACAGTATGAATCCCGATTGGAATATCAGTCTATTTCACTATCGCAATCATGGGGCTGATTATGGGCGGATCTTAATCGGGATTGAGGTACCGCTGGCAGAAATGAATGATTGGGCTGATTTCCTCGATCGAACCCCCTACCGCTACTGGGACGAACGCACCAATCCCGCTTATCAACTATTTTTGAGCTAATTCCGTCTAAACACATCCTGCTCTACTGTACTTTTTGCTGCCAGTTGGCGATTGACGACTGCACCGTCTGATAATTAGCCGCTGTCTCTGGTACCATAATCGCAGTACCGATCGCCCGTTTCCACTTTTCTTTGCTAGCATAGCCCTCGGCAATAGTCGCAATTTCAACCGACCATTTATCGATCGATTGATTGACGGCAATGTCGGCTGAGGGATTTTCACGCAAAAAACTTTGAGCGGTTCGGATTGCCACAAAGTAAGACGTAGCATCCCCTGGCGTGATTTTTTCTTCTGCTTTCACCAGTGCCGTAATTTGGCTGGTGGCAATCATGGTGCCATTGGTAGCTGGGATGGTCAAATTACTGGTGGCAGGTTCGGTCGTCGGTTGCTGATCGACCTTAGGGGCTGTAGATACTAGCATCAGCACCGCACCTCCCGCCGCTACCATCAGAGCCATCAGAAAACCTACGCTGGCCCAATGGGGAACGTTTCTGCGCTTATTTGTCGGATTAGATCTCAGGACAATTTCACTGCTGCCCATCTGCTCGCGACTGACAATCGGAACGGGAATTGAGATCGGTGGTGTGTAAGGTGCATAAATATCCTCTCGCGCTGATGGTGCGGTTGGCGGCGTATATGCTGGCATGGGGGTCGAAATCGATGCTTGGGTGGTGCCAGAAAAAATTGGGCGATGGATGGATGAACCGCTGGGAACAATCGATACAGGTGTCTGTAGCGGTTTCCAGTGATGTTCGCTCAGTTCGGGGAGGCGGCTGGTCAGGTAGGTATCGATCGTGCCGATAGTAAGGTCATGATGATAGTTGAGAGCCTCTAGCAGTGTGGTAGTAAATAATCCATGCCCCAAGCCAGCATCTTCGTGGGAAGATTCATGGCTTTGACAAGATATAAAAGTGGGCACCTGATATTCTTGGGCAAGTCTGGTGGTAACTTCGCCGATGCCACTACTTTGGGTTAAGTGGATCGATCGATTGGCATCAAGGAACACATAGGCATTGACACCAATATCATTAAACTGTTGATACAGTTGGCGAATGGAGATGCAAGTATTGGCCAGATCGTGGACATCGCCATCGATCGGAATCAGATAATCTTCACCCTCAAAACTAATTCCACAACCACTAAAAAAGAACCAGAGTAAGTCCCCGTGATGGAGGGTATCCCACGACCATTGTTGCAGCCACCGATGGATATTGGCTCGATCGGGATAGGTGGATTTGTCATCACGATTGGGCGATGTATCAGTCATCAGCAGACATTGGGATGGACTCCACCCCGCCGCATCAACAAAAAACTGCTCCATTGCTACCGCATCCGCTAGCCCATAGCCTAGAGCTGGCAATGACTGATATTGATTAATCCCGATCGAAATACACGTTTGAATTGCCATTTAAAGTTCAATAATTAATAGACCAAACTGCCGTGCATCCAAACCTCTATTTTTGATGTTGTTGAAACTTGGAAATCTCTAAAATCAGTAATTATCCCTAGTTAGAATGACTAATCACGGTCAATTTAGCTGATTTTTTAGCGGTCGGCAATGCTCGAAGCTCTTGCAAAGTCCATCATACCATTTTAACAATAGAGATCTATTTCTAATCACCGACAATTGATGTAGCATCTAGCAGGAAGATTGAAGGTACCTCCGCTGCCTGAGATCCATTAGTTGCAGGCACAGCCACGGACATGGCACTGACACAGTGAATATTACTATGCTTGCGATAGATCTCTGGTAGGGGTTGAAATGCTGAAAGCTTGATCGATTGGATGCTCGGCGGCGAATCAATCGGCAATCCTACAAGCTGGCGCACCAATCCAGTGGCTGTCTCCACCGACTCAGACTGAAGCACCAATAAATATCTGACCGAATCCCCCTCAAGTTGAGTAGTGCGAGGGCTAGTTCTAGTTTGCTGACTAGGTAAAATCTCCTGCGGTGCTTTACCAAAAATTCGGTGTCCGACATCGATTACCACTAGTTCACGACCTTGATAAGTGGTCAAACTGACTCCAGTTCGATCGGGATCGCCGTATACTCGATCGAGCGTGGTCACTTTCTGGACTCGATCAAGTGGCAGTGCAAAGTCCCCCTCACCTAGCTTAAAGGTGATTAGCCGTTTGGTTGCTTCAGTCTGCTGCGCCGCCAACCGTCGGGATCTTAACGGGGAATAAATAGCCATAGGTACTTTATCGATCGATACTACTATCTATAGTTCCACCATCGAGCGCGAAAGTTGCTAATGTCGGATAGTGAATAGTGGATAGTGAATAGTGAATAGTAGATAGTGGATGGTGGATGGGAGGTAATGTGAATAGCTTAATCGCTCAACCATCCGAATAAATCGCCTAAGGTGAGCTGAAAATCTGTAGCAAATTCAGGCACGGGTAGTGTGTCTAGCTCTTCCTCAAAAACTTGAGTCGATTTATCTGGTGCGTAGACAAATATCGATCGCTCGGCAGGGTCAATCAACCACCCCATCTGTGTTCCATGCTGTAAGCAATGCAAGATATTCTTGGTAACTTTGGTCTGGCTTTGGTCGGGAGATAGAATTTCAATCGTCCAATCTGGGGCAATTGCGAATACATTGGCAATATCGCCATTTTCATCGCGGGGAATTCGTTCGCTAGTAAATACTGTTACATCGGGTACAGTCGCTCTACCGCCAAAGCTGCAACGCAGTTCAATGAAAGCACGTACCAATCGCTGGGGTTTGAAAGTCGCGTTAATATTGGCAGTTAATTCGGACTGTATCAAGCTATGTTTTCCCTGAGGCATGGGCTTTTGAATAATTTGACCATCGATGAATTCACTGGCTGGCTTGGTTTCGGGCAGCAATAAGAATTCAGCCAGCGTGATGACTTTAACAGGCGATTGAACCATCTTTAGTCCACCTAGATTTCAATTTAACTCTATTTTACATAGTTCCCAGTTGCAAATTGGATATCTAGTGTAGTGGGTGAATAGTGGATAGTGGATAGTGGATGGTGGATAGTGAATAGTGAATAGTGGATGTTGGATAGCAACAAACTTAATCTTCCCAGTCTGATAGTCTGCTAGTCTCCCAGTCCCCCCATCTCCCAGTCCTAACCCCTACGAATCTTCTGAGCTGCTAGATAAATTTGCACCCATGCACCTGTGACTTGATTTGTTTTGATCTGGAGTAATTTGGCGATCGATTCCAATGAATCTCCAGCTTTTAATCTGGTCAAAATTTCTAGTTGTTTGGGATCTAAGCTGTTACAAAATGCTTCCCATTGACTAACTGTTAAACCGAGATGATGGGACTGAAGCGAAGTATGTAGCCATTCACTTACTAGTCCTGATTCTGCTTTGATTGCAAAGACTTTGAGCGTATGATAATCAACTTTTTCACGAAGCCTGTATACTTGCTCAATTTCCATTTTCAGGGCAATAGCGATCGCCGCCGGAGATTTACCCTGAAGGTAGAGATCGAGCCACACGCCTGCTGCTGGGCTAATCTGCTCAACTAAATAAGCTCGCAGCGTATCTTTAACTCGATCGCGAGTAACTTGATTTTCAGCCCATTCTTGCTGCTGTTGATAATCATCTTGCGCCTGCCTGTCGAGCAAGCTCAACGTTGAGTCACTATCATCAATAATCTCATCAGAGATGAGCTTAACCAAATCGCCGTGGGGGACATTTGTGATGCCACCTTTTTGCGATCGACAGAGATAATTGATAAATCGATGTGCCAGTAAAGGTCGATTCCGAACTGGGCGCAAGCAATATTCTTCAATGCTGGCAAATAACAAAATATCTCGCAGGCGGGGATTCTGAGTACACTGTCCAATCCAGTTGATTTGCTGCTGGATATACTTATCGCCTTGGAGCATTTCTTGGATCACTTCCTGCAAGACATCGAGTACATTCCGCTGTCTGTCGTTGCTCAGAGTCAGCCATGCGCGAATCTTGTCCCGCAATACCGCCAATCCCCCCAACCGCTGCATCAGGTTCTTATACGCCCGTTCTGGGGGCAATCCTAGATATCGCTGGAGCAAAATCCGCCAGCGGTAATCCATTGCCTGTTCGGCGATTTTTAGCTGTGCTGGATCGAGGGTTTCCCACCGCTGACGATCTTCTCCCAGCAACCAGTTAAGAATACTAGCTTGAGTGGTTAGATTTTGCCCATTGCTTTCGATCTCGATGCGCGCCGCCCATTTAATGGCGATCTGATCGACCACTAGTTCCGTCATCTGGCGATTACTCCTGTCTTGCCCCTAAAAAATAAGATAGCGATGCTGCTTTGTTACCAAAACCACCGAATCGATTGAATGCTAACCGTCATATGGCGTACATGTTCATTCACTAAGTTTTGTACAATCAGGTAGCGCGAATGTCGCAAACAAGTAGCAAGAGTAGTTTAACAGATAAAAATCCCCACTAAATTGAATAATTTAGCGGTGATAGTATTTGGACGAGATCAGGGCAGTATAGATATAGCGGCTAGTTTAAGTGTGATTAATCTGTAACAACGTTACCACTTAGGGGATGCACTATCTAAAAAATAGACAAAAGTAAATACTTTTCGGTCTAGCCTGGGTTCGTTCGGATCGGTTGCCAATTAGGTTGAATCTGGTTAATAAAATTGAGAATGTTTAAGTTAAAAATAGGGTGATCAAGTGAAACTATCATGGCAGGTACTTCAAGATCTAGAGCAAAAGCATGGGGAATGTTTTTATTTGCTAGATTTGAGCAAATTTAAAGAAAACTATACTCAATTTTTAGATTGCTTTAAATCAATCTATCCAAACACCAATATTGGCTATTCTTACAAAACTAATTACATTCCGAAAATCTGCAAATCGGTATTCGAGCTAGGTGGCTATGCCGAAGTTGTTTCGCAGATGGAATATGACTTAGCAATCAAGATTGGAGTGCCACCTGCGAGAATTATTTTTAACGGGCCACTCAAGTATACTCAAGATTTGGAACGAGCTGTTTTGGCTGGTTCGATCGTCAATTTGGATTCGCTTCAAGAAGTCCAAGTTATTGATGACCTAGCCCAAAGATTGCCAGAACAGCAGATTCGTGTGGGGTTGAGATGTAATTTTGATATTGATTCAGATCAGACATCGCGATTCGGTCTTGATGTTGAAGGTGGCGATCTAGACTACATTTTCAAAAGATTTAAAGAGCTGGGCAACTGTCATGTTCGAGGACTACACTGCCACTTCTCGACTGTGCAAAGAAGTCTCGCATCTTATGCCCTCAGAACCAAGAAAATTATCGAAACTGCCGATCGATATTTTGTAGGCAATGTACCTGAATATATCGATGTTGGCGGCGGCTACTTCGGCCATATGGATGAGAATCTCAGACAGCAGTTTGATTTTGATATTCCTACCTATCAAGAATATGCCGAAGTGATTGCAACTCAATTGAGCAAGAGGTTTAGCGGCGAATCACAACCACAGCTAATCATTGAACCTGGAGTAGCACTAGTTGCTAATGTGATGAAATTCGTCGGTAAGGTCGTCGCATTAAAGACAATCAGATCGCGTCATTTGGCTCTGGTGACTGGCAGTATTCATACAGTAAAACCGAGTAAGCAACTACCATTAGCGGTTTATAAAAATGAATTAGATCATCATCGAATTGAATCGAATACTCCCATAGATTTAGTTGGATATACCTGTATGGAACATGATTGTCTGTATCCAGCATATCCAGTTCCAGTTAGTATCGGTGACTATACCGTATTTGACAATGTAGGTGCTTATTCGATCGTGTTCAAGCCCCCATTTATCTGGCCAAGTCCCCCCATCATCAGCTATGAATCAACCCAGGATGTGTTCACACTGGCGCGAAGACAAGAGCTGACTGAGGACGTATTTGCTACTTATGAAATTTAATAACTATTGAATTATATG
>JANNBD010000318.1:0-20360 GCA_031385105.1 Chamaesiphon sp. OTE_78_metabat_374 | reverse complement strand
CGCTGCACTACCGGATCTTTAAGTGAAGACACAAAAATTGGCACCGGAGTCAGGTTACGATCGACTAAAGCTTGACACAATGCCTCGATCGCGGCTAAATTTCCCGATAGATAGTGCGCCCGATAGAAGATGATCGCCGCCCCACCCTGTAACGGCATTCCCTCCGGCAACCACCGCACCTCATCATAAATTCCCACACGCGGTACAGCTTCGGGAGCGCGATATGCACACTCAAAATCCAACCACCGACTGGCGATAAAATTCAATAGCTGACGGTAATTATCCACCCCGCCTTCGATCAGGTATTGCCACACTCGATCGACATCTGCCAAATTCGCAGTAGAATGGCTGATCAACGTCGGATCGGGACGCTCATCTCCTGGCAAAACGATTAACACCGCTCCCGTCTGTCTGGCAGTCTCCTGGACGACTTCTAGCCCATAACTCCAGTAAGATTGACCCCCAATTAACCGGACAATAATCACCTTTGCCGCCGTCAATACATCCTCGGCATAGGTATCGATCGTCAATTGCTGCTGGAGCTGCAACAAGTTCACCACCCGCACCTGGGGAAAATCTGATGATAATTGGGTTGTAGCGACTGCTAATGTCTGAATATCAGTATCAGCGGCGGTAATAAATGCGATCGGTGCTGGCTGTTGTTCGACAAAGATCACACCTTCAGCCGCAGGATTCCAACCACCTGGTATTGTTGCGAGACGATGCATCGAGTTTCACCCTGACAGACAGCATCTCATTGTAACGAACTTGGCTAAACGAGTCGATCGAGATCGATAGTAATGTTACGATCTAGTTATCGATTCTCCAAGGGAGAAGCTACGCCAACGACGATTAGAATCTGCCATGTCCGCACGCGATATTTTTCATAATGCAGTGAAAACTGCTTTAGAACATGACGGTTGGACGATAACTCACGATCCCCTCGCACTGGAATTTGGACTGGGTTCGCTATATGTCGATTTAGGTGCAGAAAGAGTAATTGCAGCGGAGCGGAAAAATGAAAAAATTGCAGTTGAAGTAAAAAGTTTTCTCAGTGGTTCGGCTGTTTCAGAATTTCATACAGCACTTGGACAATATCTAAACTATCGACTGCTAATGCGAGAACAATATCCTGAATATAAATTGTACTTAGCTATTCCCTTGAGTACCTATGATTCCTTTTTTCAGCTTCCATTTGTCCAAGCTACGATTCAACAACATCAACTCAAATTAGCAGTTTATGAGCCAGAAGCTATGGAGATTGTCAAATGGCAGAACTAAATGAATACCAAACCAAAATCCAATATTTACTCACTGAATTAGCTGATTATGGTTCTAGCGATCGAGAAGTTGAATCACAGTTAATTTTTGATGTAGAGCGAAATCATTATCAACTAATGCATGTCGGTTGGCGGAATCAACGCCGAATCTATGGCTGTGTCCTGCATCTAGATATCAAGGATGGCAAAATCTGGATTCAACACAATGGCACTGAATTTGATATTGCGGTCAAACTTGTTGAGATGGGTATTGACAAGCAAAATATCGTGAATGGTTTTCATTCAAGCTATATGCGACAGTTTACAGAATTTGCTGTTGGCTAAAAAATAGAGTTTATTGTCCAGTAATCGATGCTGGCTGTTGTTTGAGAAATATCACACCTTCAGCCGCAGGATTCCAACCACCTTGTATTGTAGGGAGACGATGCATCGAGTTTCACACTGACAGACAGCATCTCACTGTAACGAACTTGAGATCTGGTGATAGTTTAGTCCTGATTTTCTCATTGAATACTTTAGTCTGTGGAACTTTGGTATTCAAAACTCTAATCTTAATTCATGCAGCCCAGTCACCTAGATCGAATTTTAGGACTAGAAATACAGCGTCGTCGCACAGAGAAAGGTTGGTCACAGGAATATCTGGCAGAATTTACAGGTCTGCACAGAACCTATATCAGTCAGCTTGAGCGAGGGCTGAAAAGTCCATCTGTTAGAGTTCTCAGTCACATCACTAACGCTCTAGGTTTGACAATGAGTAATTTTCTGCAAGTCGTAGAGGAATTGTTGAGTGTTGACGGAACGTGAGATTGAAATATTAAGGCAAACGATTGCTGCGACCATAGCCTCACCTCTAATTGGCTCAATAGAAGACTATACTTGGGAAGCAATTTTCCACCATGTCAAAGATATTCCTTTGTCAGATCCAGCGTTAGGACGTAGCAAACTTCTCTACGATGCTGTTGATATAGGAACTTCAACTGGCTGGTCACTCAAGTCCCTTCAGTTGAATAAACTTACTTCAGTAAATACGTTCTCATTTGTTATTCAAAGAGCCGATATTATCAAGAAGGCTACTCAACTTGGGTTTCCTGGTCTTACCGACAAATCTGCACCAGATCGATTAGGAGCCGCTATCATTCAACATTGGAATGATAAGATTACATCTGGACAAACTATACAAGGTGTAATTAATAGCTATGAAAGTATATTATTAAAAACTATTGGGGGATATGAGTATATCTACTGTGAGTTTCCACTCAATATATTCGACCCAAATGATTTTTCGTGGGCTTGGACGGTTGACAAAAATACTGGGGAATCAGGAGCAGGATTGCAAGGTAGTATAAGAGGTAAAATAGAATTAGTTTGGTACAAAAATCAAAAGCAACTTTTTAGAACTAGAACTCTCTCCCCAGCAGCAATTCATATTAGGGTTACGCGAACTCGGCTTACCATCAACCGCTATGTGAAAACTGTTCTCTCAGCTTTGCAAGATCAACTCAGCATAGAACCTTTTGATGATGAACTTTAAGAATAGATTCAGCGATAACTTTGCCTAACAGTGGTGGTACAGATTCACCGATTTGAGAAGCCATATTGGTATAAGTTCCTAGAAAGTGAAAACTATCTGGGTAAGAGTGCAGTCTGGCAGCTTCACGGATCGTGATTGTGCGATTCTGAATTGGATGAAAAAATCTGCCAGACCCAGGATGAAAAACCCATCTTGTAATCGTTCTTGCTGGTTTATCCCAGTAAAGCCGTCCATATGCACCACTATAATGCTTTTTGGGAGCTAACTCAGGTGGTAAATCTCTAGCGTCTTGGCCTTCAGACAAAATGCATACTCTTGACATTTGAATAGCACTTAAAGCACGAGCAACATGATTGGTGAGTTTCGTACTTCCAGTACGTATCATTGCCTGATATGGCGTTTGGGGGGAAACGGGATAGATTTCTGCGCTGTATTCCTGACCTGCTTCTAATGAAGGTAAATCCCCGATTGCATCTTTAACTGTGATAATTGAAGAAATATTTGATTTTAGGAGAGTGAGTTGATTACAATCTTTTTTATTTCTATAGTCACTTCTGATATCACCTGAATGTGTAGGTTCAGGGAATTGAATGGATTTCTCTAGGCTAGCCAGAAAAAAAGCTCTCGATCTTGATTGTGGTATTCCATAATTTGCAGAATTTAAGGATGTAGAAGTAACTTTATACCCTTCTTTTTCAAGTTGCTCTGTAATTTCATTCCTAATAACACCTTTATATGCTTTCAAAATCTCAGGTACGTTTTCCATCACAACATACAGTGGTCTAAATTCCTGTACAAATTTCAGAAATACTCGATATAGTTGATTTCGAGCATCATCAAAATAGCGATACTCAGCAGGAATATTTCTTGAAAATCCCTGACATGGTGGTCCGCCTATTATTGCGGTTAATTCTTCTTTTTTTAATCCCAAATAAGATCGCAATTCTGAAGGATTGACGCTAAGTATATCTTGATGAATAATTTTAGTGGTTGGATAATTGTGCTTGTAGGTTGCCAACGATTTGGCTTCTATCTCGATCGCGCACAACGATTTAAAGCCTGCAAGATGAAATCCTGTCGTTAATCCGCCTGCTCCAGCAAATAAGTCAATAATTGTGTATGTCATTCTCGAATACTATAGTGTTCGAGAATGCTTGTCAAGCAGATCGAGTCTTCCAAGCCCGATTATCTTGATCGAGAGCGTTCAAATTTGATCGATTTAACCCAGCAATTAAATAGATTTAGACATCACAGCGGCCATTCTCTGTGCTGCTGCGTATATTTTTAGTGCCGCCGCCATATGTTGTTCTGACTCTTCGCCCTTCGATCAAAACCATTCCAAAGTTTCCAAATCAATACGAACAGCAACCGAACTTTGCCTTTGCAGAAAACTCCTCTGTCAACGGCGGAATATCTGACGTATCAATATTATCATCCGTCATCGCGTCAATCTTAGCCAAGTTCGTTCTTGATGTATTGCTCATAATCTCATCAAATCTTACGCAGCATATTTGTAAACTGGAACTTCAGTAAATCGATCGGGTGCTTGCCCCGTCATGACGATTTGTTGTAAATGCTCCACTGTTGATGGCGAAAAAAACTGTTCTCCCGTTTCTTCATCTACACGAGTAGGTACATTTTCAATCACGAAAAATTTCCCGTTCAGTTCGAGTGTGTATGTCACCTGCTTTTCAACTTGCATGTCTCGATTACTCATCATTAATTACTTATCCTCTGTGTAAAGTCATCATTCCAGCGTTGCAGACTAGGCTCATATAAAGTGATAATTTTTATCAGTGGGCGAGATGGATAGCTACAGTGAATGTGAATAGGACGTTTGCCTTGCGTCAAACCGCTAATTAGACAACTCGCTCCATATTTATCATCTAGATAATCTTCGATAATCTGTCCATTAGCAATCGCGTCCCTGACTTCTCGAACCAGAATATTGCGTACAATTGATTGGTCAACAGCATGTTTGGAAAACTCAAACTGCTCATCAGAAATCTTTTGGCGTATTTCTTCTATAGATGCGGTCATTGGACTATTATCTCATATTTAATAGAATCGATCGAGAGTGTTTAGACTCGATCGACTTGACTCATCAGTATAATTGTTCATAATCGTCATGACTACCGATCCAAAACCATGTCACCGTATCACCATCCAAAATCCCAACAGCGCGATAGCTCCTTGTCACTCGAATCGACCAAATTCCTTCATTGCTGTCGATGCACTTGAAATGTAATGAAGGATGAAACGGATTATCAGCCCAAAGCCGATATGTTTTTCGCGCTCTTTCTTTAATCGGGGTGCTTAATTTTCGATATTCAGCTCAGAATGATGGCAGCGTCTCAGACTTCATAACCTGTCATAATCCATCGGTACTGACTTACCCTCCGCAATTTCTTGTTTCGCCTTCCGAGCAGCCGCAACTAAACTAGTATGAGATCTCTGAAAGGAAGAATCCCACTTTGCTTCGTCATCTAGATCGGCAATATATTCACGAATATGCTCAGAAACCCGCTCTTGCAAATCGTCAGGCAGAGACTCGACCATTTTGACAATTGTTGTGATGGCAGCAGAAGACATAAAGGTTGGGAATAAATATACCAAAATTATAACTCCATCCTCACTACTAGAGCGAATCTCGAAGATTTATCTAACAGAAAACCGATTATTTAGCTCGATCTCAACCATTCCAAAGTTTCCGAATCAATAAAATAGCAATAGTCACGTAAAATTCATCGTCATGACTAGACATAGATTTGACAGTACGAATCCGATGGGGACGATCGATCGAGCTAACTGTTGAACCTTATATGCCCGTTGATAATTGTCTTTTGTGGTCGATCGATGGGCAATAATCAATACCAAAATTGCTATGAGTATAGTGAGAAAACAAATGATTGTAAACCCATCCATCATCGTGAGATAACTGACGCGGGGTAATGTATCATTGATGACTAGTAATAGGGCAACTACTGTCAAGAGGTTGGTGAAAGCAATGCCAATTTGAGTCGAGAACTCGCGCGGATCGATCCAAAATACTGACCAAGAAGCGATCGTAATTAGTAGTAATGGTAGCATCACCTTGAGGACATAAAAGCCATAATTGCGGGTCACTTTGACTTGAACTGTTACTCGTGAATAATATTGATTCTCTGGGGGAAAGAAAGATTTACTATTTGTACCTGTAGCTGTGCCAATCTGCCATTCTGAGAGCGAAACAAAGCTATCCGTACCGATACTGATTTTAGGTGAATCTGCGACTAGTTCTACTGTTCGATCGTCATACTTGAGTGATTCTAAGACAACTTGCAGCGACTGTCGATCGAATGGAAATTTTTGCAATGCTAAACTAGCCGAAAGTGTCTTGGCAAGACGCTCTTGCGCCAGCACTGTCCCGTCTGGCAAGATATCTACAGAAGTATCAGAATTAGTCGAAGATTTGAAATTGACCATCTCGATCTCTGGATGCCAAATCTTGTCGAGACTAGATCCTCTACTAGTTTCATTTTGCACAGGTGCATAAGCTAGTCGGGAGTCGCGCCAAGTATACATCAAATATCCAGCGGCATCAAAGGTTTCAGAAGTTTGATCGAGTCCGGCGAGGTTACTTACATACAGCCCAGTCAATACTTTGATCGGTAGTTTGAGCGGAGTCAGCTTCAATAAATCAGCTTCGCTTAATTTTGAGTTATCTACATTTACAGGCACCTCAGTTAGTGTCTGAGCGATGAGGATAGCTGGAATCTCATTTAATGGTGTTGATGCCAAAGATTGCGGTTGTGCGGCAATTGAGCCATCATTCCAGCCAATCCAACAGGCTAATCCCACAGCAACAGCCAAGCTAAACCATCTAAATTGAATATTTCTCATCGCTTAGGCCCCAATTACTGGCACCATTATTTCATTTCCCGAAGCTATTTGCGATAGTGTGGGAAGATAAAGACTCTCGCACAATTGATAGCGATCTACCGTGGCTCAAGTTATTCTCGAAAACATCTACAAAAGTTACCCTTCTACTGCTGGTAGTAAGAGCAAACCCAAACCAGCAGATCTTGCCGTTCCCGAAAGTGTGCTCCGGCGGGTAAATCTGACTGTAAACAATGGCGAGTTTATGGTGCTAGTTGGAGCATCCGGTTGTGGAAAGAGTACCTTATTGCGGTTAATTGCAGGGTTAGAAACACTCACTGCGGGAAACATTAGCATTGGTGAGACACTGGTAAATGATTTGCCGCCGAAGGAACGGGATATCGCGATGGTGTTCCAAAGTTACGCGCTGTATCCACACATGCGAGTGTATGACAATATTGCGTTTGGGCTGCGGCGGAGTCAATCTTTTGACACTTCAGCTCTGGCTCCCAAAACAGATGGCTTACCACCACAACTAGAAAACTTTCTGGTCGAAATTACTAGAGGATTTCCGCGTGGTTTACGCTATATTTCAGCTCGTGAAAAAGTGATCGCTCAGAAGGTTCATCAAGTCGCCCAAATGCTGCAAATTGAGGGTTTATTAAATAGATTTCCCAAGCAACTTTCTGGCGGTCAGAAACAGCGGGTAGCACTTGGCAGAGCGATCGCTCGTGATGCTCAGGTGTTTTTAATGGATGAACCATTATCAAATCTTGATGCTAAGTTAAGAGCAGAAACTCGAACTCAAATCGTTAAATTGCAACGTCAATTGGGTACGACGACAATCTATGTCACCCACGATCAAACTGAAGCGATGACGATGGGCGATCGCATTGCGGTGATGAATCAAGGGCAAATCCAGCAAGTCGATACCCCGCTAGAGATCTACAATCATCCTGCCAATCTTTTTGTTGCTCAATTCATCGGTTCACCGCCGATGAATTTGATTCCTGTGCAAGTGAAATTACCACTGTCGATCGGCAATAATCAATTTCGGATCACCCTGTCAGCAGAATGGGAACCAGTCTTAAATCAGTGTGCCAATAGATCGATCATCATGGGAATTCGTCCTGAACATCTGACATTAGGTTTGCCTGCAACTAAGAATTTTCGTGGCATTGTTGAGACGGTAGAAGCCTTGGGTAATGATACCTATATTGCTGTCAAAATCAACGATCTAGAGCAACCTAATTTAACCCTGCAAGTCCGAGTTGCACCGGATAAATTAGTCGCAGTTGGTGAGGAAGTTTGGCTGTCAGTAGCTATAGATAAAGTTCATTTGTTTGATCGAGATACTGGCTTGGCAATTAGACTTGTTGATTAGACTCACATCTTATATCAATGCGTAAATACTATTTCTGCCACATTCCGTGGGTACCCTAGATCTTCGCCATAGCACTGGATAAATCTACGGAACATCCATCATTATACGGATTGCCATATATGGTAATAATTACTATAATTAATCTAATGGATTAATTTGTAATTACTATACATGACCCAAATACCCGTCCCCCAACACTTTCAACCAGAGACAGTCGGCGAGATCTGGCGCGTCCCCTATCAAGATCGATCGAGTGCAGCCAAACTATGGGCAAAACAGCATCAACTTCTTCCCACATTCCAGACACAGAGGACTATCAAGCTCTTACTAATCGATGTTCAGAATACCTTCTGCTTACCAGACTTTGAGCTGTTTGTTGGCGGTAGAAGTGGACGGGGCGCGATCGAGGATAATATTCGGCTGTGTAAGTTTATCTATCGTAATTTAGGTGAAATCGACCAAATTATTGCAACGTTAGATACTCATCATCTCCACCAGATTTTCCACCCTGTTTTTTGGATTAACGAGCAGGGCGAACATCCCACGCCAGCGGTGACAACAATCTCACCAGCGGATGTGCAATCGGGAAAATGGCGGGTTAATCCTGAATTTGGTGACGAGGCTCCAGAGCAGCTTCAAGCGTATGCCCTGCATTATGTTCAGCAGTTGAGTGAGGGTAGTAAATATCCGCTGTTGATTTGGCCGTATCACACCATGCTAGGGGGAATTGGACATGCATTAGTTCCTGCGGTGGAAGAGGCAATTTTCTTTCACGGAGTTGCCCGCAGTAGTCAGGCAATTTTTTCGATTAAGGGAGATCGTACCTTAACCGAAAATTACTCAGCTCTGGCTCCAGAGGTTTTTACAAACCAATTTGGCGATCGAATTGCCACTAAAAATGATGGTTTGATCCAGCAGTTATTAGCTTCGGATAAGTTGATTATTGCAGGACAGGCTCAGAGTCACTGTGTGGCTTGGACGGTTAATGACTTATTGACAGAGATTAACGCGATCGATCCAGCCCTAGCAAGTAAAATTTATCTATTAGAAGACTGTACTTCACCCGTGGTGATTCCTGGTATTGTTGACTATACACAGCAGGCTAATGCTGCTTATCAAAGGTTTGCAGATGCAGGAATGAATATTGTTTGATCGACTGACACCGATCGAATATTTCTAGAGAATCAGAAACCCGACTTTTCCAAAAAGCGGCGTTTTTATTCGGGGGTTTCCCCCGAATAAAAAAACGACAAGACAGTCGGGTTTCTAGCAGCATAGTAATGCTAGATTCTTTCCCAACTTAATTGTGTCCCGTTCGATTTCCATCGCAATAAATTAGCCACTTGTCCTATATAACCAGTGAGAGGATCGCTACTTTTATTAGGGGTTAAGATCAGGGCATTGCGTGGAGCAATAGTTGCCAGCGCGATCGCATTGCCCACATCACAAATTCCCCATTCAACTAAATTTTGCACCCCAACTAATAACGATCGAGTAGTGCCGGAAAGTGTCCCGTCAGGCAATCTTGCCGTGCCATTGATTACTTCAATTTCACGGGTATCCCAGGGATATTTGCCATCCGGTAAACCCAATGGCGATAGAGCATCACTCACCAGAAATAGACCCTTGCTGTACTCACCTGCCCGCAGTAGCACCTTCAGCATCGCCGGATGAACATGTTGACCATCAGCAATAAATCCGCACTGAACGTGAGGTTGAGTCAATGCCGATCCTAATAATCCTGGCTCTCGATGATGCAACCCTGGCATGGCATTAAAAGCATGAGTCACCATCGACGCTCCAGCGGTGAATGCGCTCTCAGCCTGGGCAAAATTTGCCTGTGAGTGCCCCAGACTGACAATAATACCTAGCGACTGCAAATGGGCAACTACCGTGCCTGTTTGGTCTAATTCAGGGGCAAGAGTAATTACCTTGACTACCTCAGTATATTTATTGATAACTGTTGTAATATTTTCAATCGTCAAAGGCAGTAAATATTCAGCCGGATGAGCACCCCGCTTTTGGGGATTGAGAAATGGCCCTTCGAGATGCACCCCAGTGATTTTGGCAGTATTGAGTGGCTGCTGGGCGATAAACTCGGCAAAGACAGCTAACGATCGATGAATATTCTCGATCGAAGTAGTGACAATTGTGGGTAGAAATTCATCTACACCCTGATCCCAGAGAAAATCACAGATCGCTGTCAATCGAGCAAAATCCCCCATTGTCACATCAGGAAACGCCAATCCCAACGCCCCATTGATTTGGAGATCGACCCCACCGAGGGAAATCCAATCCCCTGCGACATCGATCGTCGGCAGATTGCCCTGCACCATTCGATCGATTTCAACAATCTGTCGATCTCCAATAGCGATCTCCTGCAATCCAACGTATCCAGGGATGCGGGCATTGGTAATTTTGTAGTCATTCATGGTGGTAGATCGGTGGCTCTGGGCTGTGGGGATCTATATTGTCGTTAACTTGTCAAAATGTATCCAATTTGACAAATTGACAATCTCGTCCGCTGTTTAATTAAATACACTAATTAAGTCCTATGACTGACTCAATAGAATTCTAGACACACTTAAAATATACTACGGTAACTTAATTCAGATTGGGTCAATTAATTTAATAGTCCCCGTGTCTGCTGACAAGCAGAGGTGCTTCGACTTGTCTATCGAAAAAATAGGGAATTACTGATGATCTCAAGAAAACACACAAAATATCAACAAAGATCTACAGAAGCAAGCTTCGATCGGTTGTTTAGGAAGCTGTTTGCTGTCAATTGGTATAGACAACTATCAGGTACTTGGCGGAATTGCTTGCCGATTGCTGTGGCAATTATCGTCTTTTGGAATGTTGCAGCCGTAGCACAAAAAGCTCCGCCAGACGCGATTAAAATGGCGGAAGAAATCAAGGTCAATCTTGATACGGCCTGGGTGATGATCGCGGCAATGCTAGTCATCTTTATGAATGCTGGTTTCTGCATGTTAGAAACTGGATTCTGTCGCGAAAAAAATGCTGTCAATGTCTTGGCAAAAAACCTGATTGTGTTTGCCCTCTCCAGTGTCGCCTTCTGGGCGATCGGATTTGGCTTAATGTTTAGCGAAGGTAACAACTTCATCGGTACCGAAGGATTCTTCCTGACAGGCGCAGACAATAGCCCAGCCATTGGGGATGCCTACAAGGGGGCATTTACTCCGCTCAATTGGACGGGAGTACCTCTGAGTGCCAAGTTCTTTTTCCAACTGGCGTTTGCTGGTACCGCAGCCACGATCGTCTCTGGTGCCGTTGCCGAACGGATTAAATTTCTTTCCTTCCTGGTTTTTAGCCTATTACTAGTCGGAATTGTTTATCCGATTACTGGGCATTGGATCTGGGGTGGTGGCTGGCTGGCAGACATGGGATTCTATGATTTTGCTGGATCCACTGTCGTCCACTCTGTCGGCGGCTGGGCTGCGCTAATTGGGGCGTGGATGCTGGGGGCGAGAATTGGTAAATACAATAGTGATGGTAGTGCCAATGCTATCCCAGGCCACAACATGAGCATTGCAACCCTGGGCTGCTTGATCTTGTGGTTCGGATGGTTTGGATTCAACCCTGGCTCCACAATGAGTGTTTCAGGCGCGATCGGACACATTGCGGTGACTACGAATACTGGTGGTGCTTTTGGTGGAGTTGCCGCCACCGCCGTTGCTTGGCTGGTGCTCGGTAAGCCAGATCTGTCGATGATTATCAACGGGATTTTAGCAGGATTGGTGGCTGTGACTGCTTCTTGCGCGTGGATTAGCGTCCCCTCAGCCGCCATCATTGGTACTGTGGCTGGTGTCTTGGTAGTGTTTGCAGTTAGTTTCTTCGATCGAATCAAAATTGACGATCCCGTCGGCGCAACTGCGGTGCATTTATTTAACGGGGTCTGGGGGACTTTAGCCGTTGGCTTATTCAGCCAGGGCGATGCCTTTGGTGTTACTCCTGCACCAAAACTTGGTCTCCTGTTTGGTGGTGGTTTTGACCAATTGATTTATCAGCTAGTTGGGGCATTGTCAGTTGGTGGAGTGACAGTTGTGCTGTGCCTGGCCTTCTGGGCAATTCTGAAAGCGACTTTGGGCATTCGAGTTACTCCAGAGGAAGAGTTCCAAGGATTGGATATCAGCGAACACGGCATGGAAGCATACCCAGGCTCGTCACTCGGCGGTGTATCTGATTACAGCAAAGAGATTCACTCGCAGCGTAAATCTGCTAGTGATGGCGCAGAATATCCTGAAGTGAGTGGTCATCACTAATCATCTGAGGAATCGATCGAGAAATCTAATCTCTGCAAAAAGACTAGGCTGCGTAAAAGCCTAGTCTTTTTGTTTTTTAATGCAAAAGTAAAAATACAATCTTTTTTAGTACTGTTTTTATCCCCAGTCTCCCAGTCTCCCAGTCCCCCCGTCCCCCGTCTCCCCGTCTCCCCGTCCCCTATCCACATTTCGGTTCGCCAATATCATATGATGCTCCTAGCTTTGAGTAACCACCTATCCAGCAATTCCAAACTATGACATCTCCTCTGATTGGCATCATTATGGGTAGCGATTCCGATCTACCGACGATGAAAGCTGCGATCGAAATCTGCGAACAATTTGAAGTAGCTCATGAAGTGGCGATCGTCTCCGCTCATCGCACCCCCGAACGGATGGTAGAATATGCTCAGACAGCCCATCAACGAGGCTTAAAAGTAATCATCGCTGGAGCAGGCGGCGCGGCTCATTTACCTGGAATGGTAGCATCCCTGACCCCCCTACCCGTGATTGGCGTACCGATCCAAACCAAGGCATTGCAGGGCGTGGATTCTCTGTACTCGATCGTCCAAATGCCAGCAGGGATCCCCGTTGCGACAGTATCGATCGGCAATGCCACAAATGCTGGACTACTAGCCATTCAAATTCTTGCCACTGGCGATCCATCACTATTAGCAAAATTGATTGCTTATCGCTACAGCCTGAAGGAGATGGTAATGGAAAAACAGGCCAGATTAGAAACGATCGGGTATAGCGATTATTTAGACATCAAATTGTCTTAATTTGTACCTCCGCAATGCGGCTGACACTACAAGATACTTTGTTAATATTTTGTATTAATAGATAATGTCTAAGTCTAGAACAAGGTATCTTGTTATACAGAATTTTAGTATCTTCAAACACAAAATTGTTCCCCAATGATACATAATTTTTCTAATTCAAATACTCTGGCGTAAAGGATAGAACGAGTGTTCAAAAAAATTCTGCTTGTTTGCTTAATGGCTGCGTGGTTCCTCAGCGGCACCCTGATGGATAATGCGTTCGCTGCCGATAAATCTCCGGTGGATGTCAATGGCGTGAATACTGGCGATACAGCTTGGGTGCTAGTAGCATCAGCCTTGGTATTACTCATGACTCCAGGACTGGCATTTTTTTATGGTGGTTTAGTTCGTTCTCGGAACGTGCTAAATACCATGATGATGAGTTTGGTACTCATGGCGGTTGTGGGTGTGACGTGGATCCTTTGGGGCTACAGTATTGCCTTTTCGCCTGATTCAGTCACTACCGCTAATGGTGTTGCGACAGTTAACACCAACCCCTTCATTGGTAACTTAGATTGGTTTGGCTTAAATAACGTAGCTTTTGACAAGCCAGATCCAGTTGGCTATGCGCCAACGATTCCCCATCAATTGTTCATGATTTATCAGATGATGTTTGCCATCATCACTCCAGCCTTAATTTCTGGAGCAATCGTCGAACGGATGAGCTTCAAAGCTTACTTCTGGTTTACCATTCTGTGGTCTACAGTGATCTATGCTCCTCTAGCTCACATGGTGTGGGGTAAAGGTTTCATCGGTGTGAACATCGGTGCTTTGGATTTTGCAGGTGGCACTGTCGTTCACATCAGCTCTGGTGTTGCGGCGGTGGTTGCAGCTTGGATGGTTGGTGCGCGTAGAACCTACCCCAATCAACCAGCAGCACCACATAATGTGCCGTATGTCTTGCTCGGAATTGGGCTACTGTTTTTTGGCTGGTGCGGCTTCAACGGCGGGAGTGCTTTAGGTGCAAATGGTTTAGCTATTGTTGCCTTTGTTGCTACGGTTGTTTCTGGTTGCGCTGGTGGCTTGATGTGGCTAATTTTAGAGTGGGTATTGCGAGCTAAACCTACTGCGGTCGGGATTGCGAGTGGTTTCTTAGCTGGTTTAGTCGGCATTACGCCTTCGGCTGGTTTTGTCACTCCATTGAGTGCGATTCTGATCGGTTTAATTACCTCTACTTGTTGCTTCTTTGCAGTTAGTCTCAGAGCCAAGTTACAGTTTGATGACTCCCTGGATACATTCCCGATTCATGGTTTTGGTGGTACCGTTGGTGGTCTTTTAACTGGGATTTTTGCAACGAAGACTGTCAATGCGGCTGGTGCTGATGGATTACTCTTTGGTGGCGGTGTGGATTTATTAGGCAAGCAAATTATTGCCACGATTATTACCTATATATTTGCTGCGGTTGGTACCTTTATCATCATCAAACTGCTCAGTTTAGTCATGGATTTGCGGGTTAAACCTGAATCCGAATACCAAGGCTTGGATATCAACGAGCATGGCGAAGAAGGCTACGGCGAAGAATTCGCGGCTGGTTTGAGCTTGGCAGAGAGAGAGAGCTAGATTTTAGGTCTTAGGCTTTAGGCTTTGGCTCTTGGGGTGTATTATCTTTGATGAGATAATGCACCCTTTTGAATCTTCTAATCATCAGAGCGTTGGCGGTAGGATCCATCTGATTGTGCCGACCGCAGGTGTGAGCGTCAAGAGCAATAGCCTACCGATAGGTAATCGCTGTTATAGTGGGAGAGAATACGGACTGACATTTGTAAGGTAGCTAAAAACAGATTGTAGCCCTTAGTATCTCGCAAATATTGCTAGCAAATAATTCACAAGCATCCCTTGTCTTGATTCGCCCAACAGTCGAGGAACCAAACTGTCTGGCATACCGTTATCCCTTATCCCATTTCATGCTAGCCATGTTCGACAAATTGCGCGACCTCATTCGCCATTGGTGGATGGAGTTTACACTTCAAACTAAACTGATGGGAGCAGCCACCTTGGTGGTGTCGTTGATTGTTAGTGGCTGTACCTTCTGGGCGGTAAATACGATTCAAGCGGACGCGCGAATTAACGATACCCGCTTTGGAAGAGATTTGGGGCTGTTACTGGCTGCGAATATGGCTCCGCAGCTCGCTGAAAATGACTTAACCAGTGTCGCTAGATTTGCCAATCGGTTTTATCACAGCACATCTAGCCTCCGCTACATTCTCTATGCTGATGATGGTGGTAATATTCGGCTGGGTATCCCCTTCTCTGAGTCAGAAGTCCAGAACTCGCTGATGATTGAACGACGGATTCATTTACCTGAGCATAGTGCGAGTAAAGACGGTTTACCGTTGGTGCGACAACATCAGACTCCTGAGGGAGTAGTAACTGATGTCTTTGTGTCGATCGATCATGAAAACAAGTTTCTGGGTACACTGGCGATCGGGATTAATCCCAATCCTACTCTAGTTGCGTCCACCGGATTGACCAGAGATGTGACGATCGCTGTATTTGTGTCAATTTGGGTGATGGTATTGTTAGGGGCGGTATTTAATGCCCTGCAAATTACTAAGCCAATTAAAGAGTTACTTTCTGGAGTCCAAAATATCGCTTCAGGCAACTTCAAGCAACGAATCGACTTACCATTGGGTGGCGAATTGGGGGAATTGATTGAGAGCTTTAATGAAATGGCTGAAAAGCTAGAGATATTTGAAGAACAAAATATTGATGAACTAACAGCAGAGAAAGCCAAGCTCGAGACTCTAGTAACGACGATCGCTGATGGTGCCGTATTAATCGATAATAATCTCCAAATTGTCCTCGCAAATCCCAATGCTCGTCGCTTTTTTGGCTGGGATCATCTCGACTTAGACAAAAAAAATATCTTGCATGTTTTACCTGGCAGTGTTTCGGCTGAACTGACTCGTTCCCTCTATCAGGTGGCGGCTGGGAAGATGGAGGGCGAAGAGTTTCGGATCACCCTCAGTCAACCAATTCATCGGACAATTCGGATTTTGATCACCAGCGTGCTCGATCCAATTAAAGAAAACGTGCGGGCGATCGCTATGACCGTTCAGGATATCACCCGCGAGGTAGAATTAAATGAAGCAAAAAGTCAATTTATCAGTAATGTTTCCCACGAACTGAGAACGCCGTTATTTAATATCAAATCATTTATTGAAACTCTGCATGAGTATGGTGATGAATTAACCCATGCAGAACGCAGTGAATTTCTCGATACGGCAAACCGCGAAACAGACAGGCTGACAAGACTAGTTAATGATGTACTCGATTTGTCCAAGCTGGAGTCCTCCCATACTTATTTATTTGGCGCGGTTGAACTAGCTCGCTCGATCGAACAAACCCTCCGCACCTATCAGCTCAATGCCAAAGACAAAGGAATCGAACTCTGTCAAGATATCGAACCCGAACTGCCAGATATCTCTGGCAACTACGATCTAATCCTCCAGGTGCTGGCAAATCTGGTCGGTAATGCCCTCAAATTCACCAAAGCAGAGGGAAAGGTCACAATCCGCGCTCATCGCGTTATATTGCCGCCAGATGCAGGGGAAGAGCATGGTAATACCGTCGTCAGAGTCGAAATTATCGACACTGGTATCGGCATCGATCCTGAAGATCAACGGGCGATCTTTGATCGATTCTTCCGCGTCGAAAACCGCGTCCACACCCTCGAAGGAACCGGACTGGGACTATCGATCGTTCAAAATATCATCGAAAAACATCACACTCAAGTTAACATCACTAGTGCCGTTGGCGTAGGTACCACCTTCTGGTTTGATCTAGCCATCCATCAACCACTGCTGCCCCAGGTAGAAACTGAGCGGGTTGTAGATCTGGCAATCTAATCTATTTTCGCAGTTTACTAGGTTACTCTCTTTTTACCCAAGTAATAGGCATTCACCATCCACTATTCACTATTCACTATCCACTATCCACTCACTACACTAGATGCCTAATTCTTCTCTAGGAAGGGATTCGGTTGCGATCGATCTTAAATATCGATCGCAAGCTTGGGCAATTTGCCACTCTTCTTTGGTGTGAATTACTAGTAATTTAACTTGAGATTGAGCAGTAGCTAAATCGCCATCTGATGAAATTGGTAAGTTATTCAAAGTCGGATCGATTTCTATGCCTAGAAATGCTAACTTTGCAGCAACAGCGGCGCGAATTCCGGCGTGATTTTCGCCTACTCCCGCAGTAAAAATTAACGCATCCACACCACCTAAGCTAGGCAGTAAAGAGCAGATTTTAGCTGCCAATCGATCGATATAAATATCTAAGGCTAACTGCGCTCTATTATTACCCAACTCGATCTCTCGATCGATTTCCCGCAGATCGTTGGATACACCAGAAACACCCAATAATCCCGACTCAGAATTTAAGATTCGATCGAGTTCTGTCACTGTATATTCTCCTTCTCGCAATAAATGGAGAATGATGCCTGGATCGATCGATCCGCAGCGCGTACCCATCATTAAACCATCCAGCGGTGTAAAGCCCATCGTTGTGTCAATACATTGCCCAAATTTAATCGCCGCCAGGGAACAACCATTGCCCAAATGACAACTAATCAAGCGCAATTCTGCCAGATCCCGCCCTAATAATTGGGCTGCCCGTTGGGCACAATATTGATGGCTAATCCCATGAAAACCATATTTTCTGATCCCCCGTTCTAACCACTGATAGGGAACTGGATATGTGTAAGCAACTTCCGGTAAAGTACCATGAAAAGCTGTATCGAATACTGCCATCTGGGGTAAATTAGCTGATAGTGATTCTATCGCATTAATCCCCATCAGATTAGCCGGATTATGGAGCGGTGCAAATATTGATAGTCGATCGATTTCTGGTTTAACTTCAGGATTAATTAGCGTCGGCTGACTGTATTTATCTCCGCCATGTACCACTCGATGCCCAACGATATCAATTTCTTCAATCCCATTAATAACCTGAGTTTTGCCACTCCAGAGCAAGGTTAATAGATACTCAATATCTGCCGTTCGAGTAGTTCCAGATCGTTCTTCTCGCACAGTATCGGTGCTTGATACTGGCTCAGTTAAACTGTCTAATCTTTGGATTTTGAATACTGCAATTTTACGATCATTCCAATCGATTTGCCCTGTCCACAATGGTACTGCTGAATCTGGGATCGAAAGCTCTCCACTCGATCGATACAAACTCGATTTAAAGCTACTCGATCCAGCATTTAAAACTAAGATATTCATTGCGCTAACTTAATGTCAGATCGTCCCAGGAGACGGGATCTTCGGCGGGTTCTAAGTGGGTTGTGACATCTGTACCTGGTAATGCCAGAGTGATTGCATGTTCGATCTCTTCACAGAGATCGTGACCTCGCTGAACTGTCCACGCGCCTGGAACCAACACATGAAATGAGACAAAGCGATGGGTACCAGCAACGCGCGTTCGCATCGCGTGAAACTGGATCCCCTGAGCCTGATATGTATTCAAGATCGGCTCAATCAGCTTTTGTTCATCATCAGGAATCGCCGCATCGAGCAACCCAGATCCAGTTTCTCGGAGCAGTTTAACTCCAGTCCAAACAATGTTGGCTGCGACAAGTAGGGCAATAATCGGATCGAGGATGTACCAGCCAGTGATGCTCACTAGCCCAATTCCCAGCACCACACCTGCCGATGTCCATACATCTGTAAGCAAGTGATGGGCATCGGCTTTGAGAGTGATCGAGCGCAACCGTCGGCTAGCTCGGAGCAAAATCCAGGCAACTCCACCATTAATCGCCGTTGCTACCAGTGCCAATATTAACCCCAATCCAGGCTGCTCGATCGGCTGAGGAGCTAATAACCGCTGCCCTGCGGCAACAGCGATGCTGGCAGCCGCAACCAGAATTAAGAACCCTTCCAAGGCACTAGAAAAGTACTCTGCCTTGAAATGTCCGAAAGTATGCTCCGCGTCAGGCGGCTTGGCGGCATAGGATAAAGCCCAAAAAGCAGCGAGAGCAGCCACCAAATTGACAATTGACTCAAAGGCATCCGATAGCAATCCCACCGAACCTGTCAGCTTGTATGCTCCAAACTTCAGCACAATGGTAGCTACTGCTGCACCGATCGATAAAGCAGCGTAGGAACGAGCAGAAGGACGATGTTCGATCGATGGATTCATACTTTTTTTGATTCTCTAGATGGTTAATCATGCCCCTTTGCAATATTTGTGGAACTAGAAACATAGAATCTATCTCTATTTCTAGTTCTGTGGCTTGTGGCTAAATATACCAGTCATAGTGATACCTGTAATCAGCAATCCGATCGTATCTAAACCCTCAAGCATCGGATAAATTGCCTGGAGATAAAAAATCTCTCCTGTATGGATCGTCAGACTTAGATTTTACCTCATCCTCAAGGGTCTTCCATGAATCTTCAAATTTAGCAAACTCGGTTTTTACTGCATCTAATTTACCTGCCTCGATCGCTCTCAACTGCCGACACAGTGGGATGCCATCGATCTTCGATAACATCAGATCTTGACAAAATCGTCCTCATATTGTCTCTGTCAGATTGTGGGCAACCCAAACAGCAACTTGTAGCCTGTCTCGCAGATTCAGACAAGTGAGAATATTCGTGACATAATTCTTGACTGTGCCCTCGGTTAGATGGAGATCCAGCGCAATTTCTCGATTGTTTTTGCCCTTACCAATCCGCTTGAGAATCTCAATTTCATTGGGGTTGAGATTTTCCAGTACAGCGAGTGCCGCAGATTGGGTAGTAGCTTGTTCGGGAATACGGGAAAATACTTTCAGTGCGATCGCTGGATCCAATTGACCAAACCCGCGATCTAGGCTGCGAATAGTAGTTGCTAACTGTTGAGAAGGCGTGCTCTTTAAGATATAACCCAGGGCACCATTTTGAAGTGACTGGCAGATATATTCATCCTCATCAAATGTAGTTAAAACCATAATCCGAATCCATGGAAACTTCTGGTGAATAACTTTAGTTGCTTCCACCCCATTACAAATCGGCATCCGCACATCCATCAAAATCACATCAGGGCGGAGTGTTTCGGCAAAGTCAATTGCCTCTGCGCCATTACTCGCTTCGCCCACCACTTCAGGATATTCTGCGCCATCACTAGCAGATTTACGCTGCGAGTGAATCTCTTTGCTGTAATCAGATACACCGCCGAGTGACGAGCCTGGGTATGCTTCCATGCCGTGTTCGCTGATATCCA
>JANNBD010000304.1:0-2791 GCA_031385105.1 Chamaesiphon sp. OTE_78_metabat_374 | reverse complement strand
CGTTTCCACTCTTCGACTAACCACGCCTTCAATGTCAGATCGTTAACTTTTACCTCTCTAACATATTGGACACAAACTTCTGTAACGACGGGAAATCTACGGATTTTTTCGGTGTTGACGTTCCCTGCTATATGACCTTTTCCTTTATTCCAAGTATTGCAATTGACATATCGCCAGCCGTATTTTTCTAGAATTGGATGCACGACAGCCCAACCGATTTCTGAGTTCCAAAACCAGAGTGTTGTAGATGGCATTGCTGCTTTTGACCATGCCTTGATATGAGGTTCATACCAATTAGGTAAGTCAATATGATCTGAAGTGTCTCCTTCAAAACCAAGAATACCATAGGCACCATCTGAAACTATGGCTGTAGGTTGTTCCCAGTTGTCATAATGCTGGAGACTATCACCCAGATGCAAGGAAGCATATTCATCACTCCACGCAGAAAAATCTAAGTTGGTATTGAGATTGGTTACTTTCCCGCGACCAACTGTACTGGTAGCTTTGTGTTTTAAGGTGCCAGGGTAACTTTTCTCTAGATTGGGTAGATTCATCGATCGACTTGCGCGGCTCTAAGAATTTAAGTCTCTATTATTTTATCCTGTTTTAGGATATCTGAGAGGTCAGGGATACGAAAATCCAACACGATCGAGTCTCAAGGATCTAGCGGTTAGATCAAATAACTGGCGTTGCCAATAGATCGAGTAAAATACTTGAATCAATTGATATCTCTGGGTTTAAGTATCCTACTTTACTACACAAATCTACTACCAAGGTTTTCTGTTATGTATTCACTTGGAAGTTCATCATCAAGGAAATTGTTGAGTTGTGATGAAAATAAATCTTTCACAAGTGAAATATTTCTTTTTGCCATTTCTTTTTGCAATGGTTCAAAAGCCATGCCAATAAAATTAACTAAGCTTTGAATTTCATCCGATTCACTTGAATGGACAAAGGAGTCACTGCAACAACAAGCATTGTGGTAATTTATGTGATGGAAGTTGATTTGAGGACAAATCCCTCTTTTAAATCCAACTAGAATTTTGTTCGAGGATATTGGCATGAAAATATTTTTCACTGGTTTAAAATCTAAGGGTGAAAACGTACCATCATCATGCTCGAAAAAGCATATTGTATCTCCCAATATCAAACTAGTACTTGATTCAAGTACTGTATATTCAAAGCTATTTAGAAAATCAGATATAGTCTTATGATTTTCCTTTGCAATAATAATTCTGTTGTGAATTCCTCTACATTCATCTTTAAACGCTTTCTGCGTTTGATCGTTAGTCAAGCTGTTCTTTAATGATTCTGGCATAGATGCTTTTAGAACATCCACAAGATACTTGAAAATAAAAGGAGTAATGATTATTATTTGCAGTAAATATTCCTGCTGAATTACTCTTATATTTAAGGGTTTGTTTTCAAGATTTTCAAGAGTATCATCTATGAATGAAATATCAATCCCACTTGTGTCATAATCTTCAGCAGTCCTGAAAAAAAGATTCCTGTTCAATGATCTCCTTAAAAGAAAATGGGCAATAAAATCAGCGGTCTGTATCCTATCATCATCAATCAGTCCTTTCTGTTGTATAAGATATGGAAGTAGATTGTTGACAAAAGTATTCTCCCCATTAGTTATTATATCATCTGCAAAATCGCTAGATTCTTCTCTTCCATAGTAATATCTTTCTGCAAATACTCCATCGACTGAATTAATAGTAGTTTTTTCTCCTCTATACCAATAGACTTGCTTCTTCTTCCCTCCAATCGAGAACTGTTTTATTAGGCTCTGTGGTATATAATGCTGATTTGGTTTGGACTGTGACATAAATATTGTAATCCCAGAAGGTTAACGATATTAAATAAATAGACTTGGCGAGACGTGAAACAATTGCCCCAATGCCTTTGCTTGAGCTTTGCTAATTGATCGCTTACCGTTAACGATCTCTGACACCACTCCTCTAGAGCCAATCACCCCGACTAATTCCTCTTGTTTCATATTCCGCGCTTCCATCAAATGCAACAGCATTCGATCGGGTTCGACATTCGGTACTGGATAGCTAGCATCTTCAAACTTCTTGATCGAAATAATTAGTAATTCTAATAGAGCATCTTCTTCTGGGGTACGTTGACGATGTTCCAATGATTCTGCTAGCATAGTTGCCGCTTCATTTTTAGCTTCAGTTTTGATAATCATTAATTTGGCAATCTAGGTCGGACTTCAAAAAATAGTTACGCTCGATATCAGCAGCTCCGAAAGCATCAAATCCTTCAATAAAGTTAAATCTTTGACTATCACGCATTATGCCTGTGGTGCTTCTGATTCTAATAGTTGGGATAACTTGTGAGCCGCTTCATGAGAATCGAACGGCGACCAGATTTCGTAAGTTGCACCAGGTTGTAACGTAGGCTCTTCTTCTTGAGCTAGTTCTGTCACCAGAAACTGCATGACCTTGAACTTATCTGCACGAGGCAAATTTCTTAGGGTTGGAAATAGCTCTGTTACTGTCATGAGTGTTGAGAGAATTCACTTCCTCTCTATTTTGCCATAGTTACGATCGACGACTGGATAGAATAAGCTGGATTGTTATTGCTGAAGCCAAAAATGGCACAATAGAGAGATAGCTACTATACTGCCGTCCCTATATTAAAGTCCTATGTCTGCTCTCAAACTCAGTGGTGCCGAGATACGTCAAGCCTTCCTCGATTTTTATAGCCAGCGGGGACATCAGCCGTTGCCGAGTGGTTCGTTGGTGCCGGAAGATCCGACGGTGTTATTGACGATCGC
>JANNBD010000297.1:0-1749 GCA_031385105.1 Chamaesiphon sp. OTE_78_metabat_374 | reverse complement strand
CTGTAGGGGCGTGGTCTTGTGCCCGCCCTGAATCTACACTAGGTACTAATATTCTTGTAACGATCTCATATGTGAGTTAATCTGTCTACGCAAACTCTGCCAACTCCAACCAACGTTCCGTAGTAGTATCAAGGGTTTTATTAAGTTGCTCTAGTTTACTATTCAGCTCCTGAAGCTCACCGTAATTAGCCTTGGGAGAGTTTGATAGTTGATGAGCCAGCTTCACCTTATCAGCTTCCAATTTCGCGATTTGAGTTTCCAGTTTAGTAAACTCCCGTTGTTCCCATGTCGATAAACGGCGTTTTTTTGCTTCCTCTTTCGGTGCTTCTAACACTGCCACTGGTGCAGCTTTTGCGGCTGTTTTATTGCTATTCAGCTCATTTTTAGCAGCTAATTTATCAGCAGTAGCTTCGGCTTGCTTGTAGTCAAGATAAACCGAATAGTTGCCTGGGTATTCACGAATTTTACCTTCAGGTTCGAGGGCAAATATTTTCTCAACAGTGCGATCGAGGAAATACCTGTCGTGAGAAACTACAATTACACAACCGTTAAATTCAGATAGATATTCTTCCAACACGCCCAAGGTTTGGACATCAAGATCGTTGGTTGGCTCATCGAGAATTAATACATTGGGTGTACTCATCAATACCCGCAGTAGAAATAACCGTCGTTTTTCACCACCGGAGAGTTTACTAATCGGCGTGTATTGTTGATTGGGAGTAAATAGAAACCGTTCCAACATTTGGGACGCGCTAATTTGACTACCATCGGCAACTTTGACATATTCACCGACTTCTTTAATGTAATCGATCGCGCGGAGTTGTTCTGTACCTGCTTCTAGTAAGTCTTCCGAGTGCTGATCGAAGTAACCGATGTGAATGGTGGTGCCGATATCTACCGTGCCGCTGTCGGGCTGCAATCGTCCAGTACAGATATCCATCAGAGTTGATTTACCTGTACCATTTTCACCAATAATTCCAATTCGATCTTCTGGTGAAAATTCATAAGTAAAGTCTGAAATCAAGGTGCGATCGTCATAAGCTTTCGATACACCCACAACCTCGATTACTTTCTTACCAATTCTCCGCCCAGGCGTAGTGATATCTACCTTTCCAGTTGCCTGTTTAAATTCCTTTTCTTTAAGATCTTCTGCCCGCCCAATCCGCGCCTTTTGCTTAGTACTCCGAGCTTTTGCTCCCCGTTGGAGCCAAGCCAATTCACGACGGAGTAAACCAGCATGTTTGCGCTGGGTACCCACCATTGATTCTTCAGCGAGGGCTTTCTTCTCTAGATAATAAGTATAATTACCACTGTAAGTAAAAATATCACCTTGGTCGATTTCAATGATCCGATTAGTTACTTTATCCAAGAAGTATCGATCGTGCGTAATCAATAAGATCGCGCCCCGATAGCGACTCAAATATTCTTGCAGCCATTCCACTGACATTGCATCCAAATGGTTGGTTGGCTCATCCATCAATAATGCGTCCGGCTCAGATAATAACGCCGCTGCTAAGGCAATCCGTTTACGATATCCGCCTGACAGATCGCCAACTTTCGCCTCAAAATCTACAATCCCTAACTTAGTCAGAATAATCTTCGCTTTTGTCTCTACTTCCCAGGCATTGAGCGCATCCATTCGCTGCATCACATCTGACAATTTATTCAACAATTCAGTTGATTCATTATTTTCAGGATGAGCTAATTTCTCAGATACTTCCTCATATTCCCGCACCAATTGCATTTGCT
>JANNBD010000083.1:0-5393 GCA_031385105.1 Chamaesiphon sp. OTE_78_metabat_374 | reverse complement strand
TGGTCTGCTTCGTGAATCGTAGCGGAAACAATCGACCCAAGACGGGCACTCCCACTAAGATACACTAATCCGTCCACTTCTGGTGCAAATCTGGCAGATCTGCCCACCAACAACCCTGATTCTGGATGTTCCTGTTCGACGAGGACATCCACGGTTTTGCCCACTTCGAGCTGATTGCGCTTGAGTGAGATTGGTTGCTGCATTGCCATGATCCCATCACGTCGTTCGTCCATAATTGCTTGGGGCAAGTGATTGGGCAAGGTAGCGGCAGCGGTTCCATCCTCGGCGGAGAAGGTAAATACCCCAACGTGGTCAAATTCATGCCGTTGCAAGAATTGTTGCAGATGTTGGTAATGTTCATCGGTTTCCCCAGGGAAGCCAACAATCAAGGTTGTCCGCATGACTGCATCGGGGAGAGCAATTTTCAGTTGCTCGATAATTCGATCGTTTACAGCTCCTTGCCACGGGCGATTCATGGCACGGAGGATCTCAGGGTGGGAATGCTGTAGTGGTAAATCTAGGTATGGCAAGACATTTGCGGTTTCTTGCATGGCGGCAACTACCTGGGGAGTCAATCCGGTAGGGTAAGCATAGTGCATCCGAATCCAGGGAATATCGACTTTGCCCAAGGCGCGAAGCAGTTCCGCTAATTTGGGTTTGCCGTAGATATCTAGACCATAATTGGTGGTAATTTGGGAGATCAGAACTAATTCCTGCACCCCTTCGTCTGCCAATCTTTGGGCTTCAGCAACGATCGATTCAATCGTCCTCGATCGCTGTTTGCCCCGCAGATGGGGGATAATGCAAAATGCACAGGCATAATCACAGCCTTCGGCAACGCGGAGATAAGCGACACCTTCTGTCGTTGTCCGGTAGCGTGGTGTATGCTCGTCGGCGATATAGGTTGGTTCTGGACTGACTTCGACGACTCGTTCACCAGTCTGACTACGTTCGATCACATCGACAATCTTGTGATAGTCGCCACTACCAACGACAGCTACAGCTTCGGGGATTTCTGCCAGTAGTTGAGCCTGGAAATGCTGCGCCATGCAGCCTGTAATTACAATTTTTTTATCTGCTTCGGCTAGTTCTACTAGAGTGCGGATTGATTCTGCTCTAGCCTCATCAATGAAACTGCAAGTGTTGACAATCACATAATCGGCGGAAGTCTCATCAGCGTCTACTTCATAGCCTGCTTTAGCTAGCAGCCCCAGCATGTGTTCGCTATCAATTCGATTTTTTTCGCAACCTAAGTGAGAGATTGCAATTGTTGGCTTGTTGCCCATGTAAGGTTGAGTTTAGTTGTCTCCAACGGTAATTCAGCGATCTTTCGTCAGTTACCAGTTCAAACTTTAAGGATGATAACTGCTCACTGATTTAACGCTTTCGATAACTTCTGATTTAGTCAAAGCTAATGGAAAGCTAGATTTGAGTTTTCATGCTATATTCTAGCACGATGTTTCGAGATGTGAAGTAGATTCCAGGTAATTAATGGGTGATTCAAGCCTAATTTGTGGATAATAGTAGGAGAAGGTTTAGCCATGTCCAAGATTGAATTGGTGCGGCAATCGCGATCCGCCTAGTTTAAAGATCAACGTGAATTTAAAACAAATTTTCAATACTACTCAGCCGATTATTGGCGTAGTTCATCTCTTGTCCCTGCCAACTTCGGCGCGGTGGGGTGGTAGTCTGAGTGCAATCATCGATCGAGCCGAACAAGAGGCAGTTGCTTTAGCTTCAGGGGGTGTGAATAGTATTATCGTTGAGAATTTTTTTGACGCGCCTTTCCCCAAAAGTCGGGTGGATCCGGCGGTAGTTAGTGCGATGACGACGATCGTGTCGAGATTGCGAGCATTGGTATCGATCCCTATCGGGATCAATGTATTACGCAATGATAGCCTGAGTGCTATGGCGATCGCTAGCTGCACCGGAGCCGCATTTATTCGAGTGAATGTTCTTTCTGGTGTGATGGCAACAGATCAAGGCGTAATTGAAGGCTGCGCTCACGAATTACTTAGGTATCGGCGCGAATTGGGGAGTGACGTTAAAATTATTGCAGATGTCTTAGTCAAACACGCCCAACCATTGAGTTCGAGTGATATTACTACAGCCGTGCATGAGACAATCGATCGAGGGTTAGCAGACGCAATCATATTATCAGGAGTGGCTACTGGTAATCCGCCTCATCTTGAAGATTTAAAACTAGCAAAAGCGGCTGCTGGCAGCACCCCCATCATCATTGGTAGCGGTGCAGATTCTAGAAATATCAGTAGCCTGATGCAATTTGCCGATGGCGTAATCGTATCGAGTTCGCTCAAAAGACAAGGTAGAATTGAGAACTCGATCGATCCAATTCGCGTCAGTCAATTTGTCGAAGCAATGCGCCAAGATCTGGCAAGTCAATCTGTCCAGCGGGCGATTGATTCGATGAAAATTCATTCTTAAAATTGGTAGATTAAAAATATGCGTAGGTTGGGTTGAGCCTCGTTCGCATAGCGTCTCCAATAGGAGAAAACCCAACTCTCTAGAGATGTTGGGTTTCGAGGCTCAACCCAACCTACAAATCTATCCTCTACCCTTCACCCTCTATTTATGAAACGTCGTCAAGTTCCCTGGATTCATCAATACTCTCGCCTTTTAATTGGCATCATCGCAACATTAGGCATCTGCGTTACGGCTTATCTAACTTGGGTTAAACTTAGCAACAACGGGGTTTGTGGATCTGAAGGCTGTGAAACTGTGCTGACTAGTCCTTTTGCAAATGTTGGCAGTTTTCCGCTCACAGGATTGGGCTTGTTAAGTTATGTCGGCGTGGCAGCGATGGCATTTGCACCAACTCTAGTCGATCCTAAAACCAGAAAAGCGGCACACAATAAACTCAACGATCTCACATGGTTAGGGCTATTGCTAGCTGGAGTCGGCATGGCAGTATTTAGCGGCTACTTGATGTATTTGCTGGCTTTTGTAATCAAAGCCGCTTGTCCATTTTGTATCGCCTCAGCGATTTTCACCTTCTCAATTTTTGGACTGACATTATTCGGGCATAATTGGGATGATCTTGGACAAGTGCTATTTGCAGGTCTGGCAGCAGGTTTGGTGTCACTACTGGTATCACTAGTCCTTTATAATACATCAGTACCGCTAGGAGCTAGCTATGCTAATGGACAGATTGAAATCAAGTCCCTCGATCCGATTGGTGTCGCCGAACCAGGCGTGGGATGGGCAATATCCTCGACATCCACTCCTGCAGAAATCGAGCTAGCAAAGCATTTGGCACAGAAAGGCGCAACTATGTACAGTGCTTATTGGTGTCCACATTGCTATGAACAAAAACAGTTATTTGGGAAACAAGCTTGGGCTGAAGTCACCAAGATTGAATGTGCTGCTGATGCCAAAAATAATCCGCAACCAGAAGCTTGTACAAAGGCGGGAATCAAAGGTTTTCCCACTTGGATCATCGATGGCAAATTAGAGCCTGGAACCAAGAAACTTGCCAAACTTGCGGAGCTAACTGGTTATAAAGGTGACACTAGCTTTAAGTACGATCGATTGTTCACCAGATAGCTTGATGCCAATTTGATCTATTCGTAGGCTAGATCCCAACGGTGGCAAGCTTTTATCATCTATTCTTGCTGATTAAATCGGCAGATTTTTACGTGTTTGTATAATTTAGAACTTGTGCAATTGACCTAAATAGTTTATATGTTTTAACATCACTCAAACAATACTCAAATCTACCGAATGCCTACAAAATCCCAATTACTTCAATCAATTACCTCGATCAGTATAGCAGTCGGTTCTATTGCTACTTCTTTGACACTGGTGCAGGCAAACCCATCAGTTCCCAATAGTGTCCAACAAAATACGATAGTTTCACAATTAGCTTCAGATAGTGATAGTAAACCGCGTCGTTATGGCCGAAAAATCGCATCAGGGGTAAAAGTAGAAACAGTCTCCGGTGTTGCAGAGATTGCCTTAGCCGAACATTTGGCTGCCAAGGATATTAAATTCTATGGTGCTTACTGGTGCTCCCACTGTCAGAGCCAAAAATCTTACTTTGGAGCAGCGGCTGCGGCGAAATTGCCATACGTTGAATGTGCGCGAGATGGTGAAAATTCTCAGCGAGAACTGTGCAAGACTAAGGATATCAAGATGTTCCCAACTTGGGTAATTAATGGTAAAAATATCCCAGGTGCCAAAAGTTTGAAGGATCTTGCCACAATTACTGGTTACAAAGGACCGATGAATTTTACAACTCAACCATAGGTGTGAGATGAGTTAGCTATAGCTAGTCAGCATAGATGATTAGGACTGAATTTAACTGCTCTAGAACGACTAGAATAAGCTAACTTATCATTTTCACATTCTGCTAAAATGTATGCTGCAAGCTTTAATTGTAGTAATTCAGCTTAAATACCCTCGATTTTCGTAATGAATAACTTGCTCAATCTGTGTCGATTTCCGATTCTATTATTACTACTGTCTGCGGTTTTTTTAGGTTCTTTGCCTGCACAGGCAACCACACAGACAGTAGGAACAGACAGTCTGGCAACAGTGTCAAAATCTTCGGCTCAGATCGAATTCAACGCCGCCGCAGACAGAGTAGGCAATAACCTCAACCTCTTAAATGGAACGCAAATCCTCTCCAGTCAAACCTTACTTGCTCAAGCGACAAAAGTGAGTCCCCAGCTAGAAAAGCAGGTGCTAGAAGTGCTTCGCAAACATCCAGAGGTATTACTAGAAGTCCTTCAGAAATATACGATCGAACAAGAAAAGAAACAGCAACAAGCTCAATTAGAAGCACTCAAACAAGTTCGCAAAAATACTAAAGCTCTAATTGGTGATTCACCAGTAATGGGTGCTAGCGATCGACAGATCGTTATGCTAGCATTCTCCGACTTCCAATGTCCATTTTGTGCCACCGCTAATAAATCGCTCAAAGAATTTATGGCAAAGCACAAAGATAAAGTCACCCTAGTCTATAAACATTTTCCGCTCACCCAAATTCACCCTGAAGCTCTACCCGCAGCGCGTGCGGCTTGGGCGGCAAACAAACAAGGCAAATTCTGGGAATATCACGACACTCTATTTGCCAACCAACCTAAATTAAGCGAAGCTTTCTACATCGAAACTGCTACCAGTTTAAAGCTAGATCTCAAAAAATTTGATGCCGATCGTAAATTAGCTGACAATTTCATTGTGGAAGATTTCAAACTCGGTCGTAAAGTTGGTGTAGACGGTACACCGACATTTATCATGAACGGCGAAGTCGTCACTGGTGCCGCTACTCTGGCAGATTTAGAGAAAGCACTGGCAAAAGTGAAGAAATAGTGAATGGTGGATAGTTAGCTTAACCCAAGTTGCTACCTACAACCTCAGCGGTTAGAAACCCC
>JANNBD010000282.1:0-5074 GCA_031385105.1 Chamaesiphon sp. OTE_78_metabat_374 | reverse complement strand
GGGCGGCAGCAGCTAGTTCTTGGTAAGTCCAGATTCGATCGGCTTGGATGATCGCGGGGTGAGTAGGTGTCCGAGCCGCCCAGTCGAGAATAGTTGCGGTGATAGGTGGATAAACGGGCTGGGGCAGAGCAATCCGAGGATCGGGTAGAAGTGCTGCGGCTGCTGGTGTGACTAGGGAATATGACTGAATCGATCGACTGGGATCGGCGATAATTTGAGTCAGAAGCTGTTCAAACTGATCGATCATTTCCTGCATTCTGGCAGGGGTAAATAGGTCGGTATTGTAAGCTAGATCGAGATGAATGCTGTGGTCTAATTCCTTGACGTAGAGGGTGAGATCGAATTTAGAATTAGCTTCGGTAATGGTGACTGGCTTGACAGTTAACCCTGTCAGATCTAGGTTAACATCCTCAGTATTAAGCATATTAAACAATACTTGAAACAAGGGGTTGCGACTGAGATCGCGGCGGGGGTTGAGTTCTTCGATCAGTTTTTCAAAGGGGACATCTTGATGACCATAGGCACCCAGTGCCGTGGTGCGAACGCGCCCTAATAGGGCGTGAAAACTGGGATTGCCGGATAAGTCGGCATCTAATAGTAAAGTATTGATAAAAAAGCCAATTAATCCCTCAACTTCGGTGCGATTGCGTCCGGCGATCGGCGACGCAATGATAAAATCTGTTTGTCCGCTGTGGCGAGAGATCAGGATTTGGAAGGCAGCAAGGAGCGTCATAAACAGCGTCGCGCCCTGTTGACGACAGAGAGCCTTGAGATCTGCGGTCAGTTGGGGCGACAGATCGAGGCTGGTAATCTGACCTGCATAGGTTTGAATTGCCGGACGGGGATAGTCTGTCGGCAATTCTAAAATTGGATTGACATCAGTGAGCTGCTGTTTCCAGTATTCGAGTTGCTGGGCGATCACGTCGCCAGAGAGCCACTCCCGCTGCCACACAGCATAGTCGGCATACTGAATCTGAAGTGGGGGTAAGGGATTAGGTTTGTGGGCACAGAGAGCATTATAGACTTGTCCTAGCTGCTGCCAAAATAGTCCCATCGACCAAGCATCGGCAGCAATATGGTGCATCGTCGCCAGGAAAATGTGCTGGGTAGGTGCGAGTTGCACCAATGAGCAGCGCAACATCAAATCGGCAGCTAGATTGAATGGTTTGCGGCTGGATTGGTGGAGGTGTGCTTGAACTTGGGATTGCTGCTCGGTAGCCAGAACCTGCTGAAGATCGACGATCTCAAGCTGGATGGGCGCGGGTGGCTGAATGACTTGGATCGGATTGTCGTCTACCGTCAGGTAATTAGTGCGGATTACTTCATGGTGAGTGACGATCGAGTCCAGAGCCTGTTGTAAGATCTCAACGTCCAACAATCCTGACAATTCTACCGCTTCAGGGATGTTGTAGGAGGAGCTATTTGGTTCGATTCGATCGAGAAACCATAGTCGCTGTTGAGCGAAGGACAGTGGCAAATCTTGGGCGCGGGAAACAATCGGAATCGGGGCTAATGTCGATCCGATGCCGCCACCTTCATGTAAAAAACTAATAATTTCCGCCTTGCGATCTGCCAATGCTGATTTTAAGCGCGGGGTGAGTGTATCATTCGGTGCTTTGCACTTGAGTTTTTTACCATCGGTAGAGAGCTGAACACCGAGTAGACGTAGTTCGGATAATAATTCTAGGGTACTCATATTTCGATCTCCTCCATCTCATCTACTTCAGCGGAATTCTCTTGACTACCAGCTTGGAACCAGATCGATGTATCGATGCGGCTGGCTAATCCGGCAATTGTTGGCTGCTCGAATAAGGATTGCAGCGGGATATCAATTCCAAATGCTTGCCGAGCGCGGGAAATAACTTGAGTAGCGAGTAGGGAATGCCCCCCCAGCTCGAAGAAGTCATCGTTGGTGCCAACTCGATCTATTCTCAGCACTTGGATCCAGATCTGGGCAAGGGTGATTTCGGTGGGTGTAGTGGGTGGGAAAAAACTAGTCTGAAGCTGCAAGCTGGCAGCATCTGGTGCAGGTAAGGACTTTCGATCGATCTTACCATTTGGAGTCAGGGGTAGTGCTGGCAGTACCAACATCGCCGCAGGCAGGAAATAGTCAGGTACTTTTTGCTGGAGAAATTGCCTCAATTCAGTCGGAACTGGAGCGGATAGGGATTGAAGATTGGCGACGAGATAAGCTACTAATCGACGATCTCCAGGCAGATCTTCCCGAATAATTACGGTTGCTTGAGCGATGGTGGGATGTTGACACAGCAAAGATTCAATCTCTCCCAGTTCGATTCTAAAGCCGCGTAATTTGACTTGAAAATCCGCTCTCCCCAAGCATTCAATCTTACCATCGGGTAAATACCGCGCTAAATCACCCGTCTGATAAATTCGGGCAGTAGGATCGTTACTAAACGGGTGTGGGATGAATTTCTGACTAGTTAAATCGGGACGTTGCCAATAGCCGCTGGCTAATCCTGCGCCACCAATGTAGAGTTCGCCAGGAATGCCGATCGGGACTGGTTGCAGTTGAGCGTCTAGAATATAGATCTCGGTATTAGCGATCGGTTTGCCGATCGAGATCTGCTGTTCAGTTCCGGTAATCTGATAAACTGTAGACCAAATCGTTGTCTCTGTTGGGCCATACATATTCCAGACAGCAGCACTTTTGACGAGTAGTTGCGCTGCCAAGTCGCGGCTAATGGCTTCGCCACCTGAGAGAATTTTGAGCTGGTTATTACCTGCCCATTCAGCTTCGAGTAATAGTCGCCAAGTCGATGGCGTAGCCTGCATGATCGTAATTCCAGCAGCCTCAATCGTAGCGGCTAATTTTTGCCCATCCATTCCATCTTCGCGACTGAGTAAGACTACCCGCGCACCGACAACCAGCGGCAAGAAAATCTCTAGCACCGCAATATCAAAAGATAGCGTCGTCACCGATAGCAGCCGATCTGCGGCAGTAATCCCTGGCTCCCGCTGCATCGAAGTCAGGAAATTTACCACGCCGCGATGCAATACTTCAACTCCTTTGGGTTTGCCTGTAGAGCCGGAGGTATAAATAACGTAGGCAATATTCTCATTGCTCAGATTAACCTGTGGCGCGGTTGTCCCAGATTGGGCAATTTTCTCCCAATCTGTATCTAGACAAACTAACTGATTAGCCTGTTGCGGCAGATGTTCGATTAAAGACTGTTGAGTTAACAACAGATTAATTTTGGCATCGGTGAGCATATAGTCGATCCGATCGAGTGGATAATGAGGATCGATCGGTACATAAGCTGCACCTGTTTTGAGAATGCCGAGTAATCCAACTACCATCGCCAGAGAACGCTCGACGCAAACCCCCACCAATGTCTCTGGCTGCACGCCCAAACCAATTAGATAATTAGCAACTTGATTTGCCTGAAGATCTAGCTCCGCGTAAGTGAGCTGTTGCCCGTCATACATCACCGCGACAGCATCAGGAGTCAACTGTGCTTGCGTTTCAACTAATTGATGCAAACATTTTGTGTCGGAATAATCCGCCTGGGTAGCATTCCAATCTATTAATAACTGCTGTCTGGCGGCAGTGTCTAAGAGCGGTAACTGGGAGATTAACTGTTCGGGATTGGCAATGATCCCACGCAACAATGTTTCAAATTCAGCCAAGTGCCGATCGATTGTCGCTCGATCGAATAAATTGGTATTGTATTGACATTCCAGTACCATTTTATCGGTTAGTTCGACAGCATTGATAAACAGCTCAAACGTCTCAAACTCGCGTGGGTTCAGATGGCTGTCTAGTTCCAAACCGCTGAATAACTGACTATGATTTGTCGCTGCTCTGTCGAGATTGAACATAATCGGCACCAAGGGAATCCGACTCGGATCTCGCACGAGAGCCAATTTACTCACCAAACTGCCAAAGGTAAACTGTTGATGCTCATAAGCATCTAGGATAGTCGATCGACGCTGTTGTAAGTAGGCGGTAAACGACTGCTGTGGATCGATTTGAGTTCGCAATGGCAACAGGTTGGTACAGTGTCCTACCAGCCGATCTTGCCCTGAGGCAACTTGTCCACAGGCAGGAATTCCCACCACTAAATCGGTTTGCCCTGTCAGGCGATGTAATAACACCTCAAATCCAGCCAGGATCGTAGTGTTAAAGCTACAGCCAAATTGTTTGCCGAGTTGTTTTAATCCTGCGCTGATTGAACCATCTAAATCGTAATCTACTCGCGCTGCATTAAAGGTGCGGAAGGGTGGGCGAGATCGATCTGTGGGAAAATCAACTGTAGGTACGGCATCGGCAAATTGTGCCAGCCAATATTGCTCGGTATCGGCAGCGTCTGGCTGTTGAGCTGCGGCAATCTCTGCTCGCGCATAGTCACTAAACTTTTCCGCCACTGGCAAATCGGGCGCAATCCCTTGAACTACAGCAGAATATAATCCACCCAAATCTTCAATTAGGATCCCCCAAGACCAACCATCACAGACGATGTGGTGGGCGTTGAGCAGTAGCAAATGCTCTTGCGGGGCTAATTTGATGATTTGTGCCCGAAATAGAGGTTCTTGCTCGATCTTGAAGGGTAGATCGAGATCTTGCTTGACGATTCGGGCGAGTTGTAACTCGCGCTCTGGCGGTGATAGGGCGGTGAGATCGATCCTGGGAATATCGATCGGTAGCTCTGCTACGATACAGAGTGATTCACCGCTGGAGCTGAAGGTGGTTCTAAGTGATTCGTGTCTATAAACTAATTGCTGGAGCGCGGACTCTAGTGCGAGTTGGTTGAGCGTGCCAGTGAGTCTAAATGATTGGGATAAATTATAGGCACAATTAGCCGCATCACCCATTTGAACGGACAACCAAATTTCTGTTTGCGACGGCGTTGCTGGAACAGTCAGCAGCAGCTCACCTGCGGCAAAGGGATCGAAGTCAACCGCAGTTAAGTTAGAGTGAGAACCTGTCGAAATTGGGTGAGTATTCATTAGTTTAAATAGTTTTATATATGTTTGAATTAAGATTTTACTCAAACCTAGCTTGAAATTTGCAATCTAGGTTTGAGTAGATTTCGCATTGTTACTTCGATCGAAT